>JAQUCQ010000031.1 GCA_028686145.1 Desulfuromonadaceae bacterium
GGAGCGTATTGTTCGCTTCAATGCTTCGGTCGAGGCCCGCTTGAACGCAACCGATGCATCCCTGTCCCCCCACGCCGGCGGGATGATCCGCTATTGGTCAAAGCCGATTAAAGGCGAGATCCGCGATGACCAGGGTATCTGCATGACCAACCCGGACACCGGCATCTTTATGAAATATAAAGTGGCTGGAGCCTACGACTCAAATATTGCCCTGCTGCTCACCAAGGGAGAAGATCGTCTCTCCAGCTATGAACGGCTTTCCGAAGTATTGTGCAGTACCACATTGCGCGGTAGCGCATTGGCGACAAACCTTGAATTTCACTATGGACTGGTCAATTGGTTTCTGGGCAGGAATGTCATGGCCAAGCCGACGACCCGTTTCGTGGTACCGTATCTGGCCCTGGTCGGTACCCTCAAAGAGGAAGCCAACCGCCTGGATGTGGTGTATGCCTTTTTCCAGATGAAGAAGCACTACGCCAAGCACATTTCTGAACAGTTTGCCGACCAGCCTGATGTCTGTGCCAAACAGCTGAAAAACATGTCGGCACTGCTGGACCGTAAGGGGACACTGCTCACTCGTCCTATGCAGCGCCTTCTTGATGATCCGCATCTGCTGTCAGGATGGCTGAGCATAAATACAAAGAACTTCCGTATCGACAAGGGTAAGGTTATCTGGTTGAGAAATCCGTTTGGCGTTCTCAAAGAGACGTACGAATACCTGCATATGAATTATCGTCCTCATAAGCCGGCGGCGGAAATCATTTGGGGTCATGACAACGAGCTGCTGCAGCAGGCGTTGCACTTTTACCGGACCCTGCGGGAAAAACTCGGATTGGAGCGGGATGAATATTTCAAACTCAATGATCTGGTGAAAATGGAGGAGCCCCAGGCAGGCTTTGATGCAGAAACCTGGGAACAGATTCGTTCCGCACACTACGGCTATGAGGCCGGACTTGAACTGTTGGGCATGCTGTTTAAGATCGGCGAGCATACCTCCTTCTGGGATATGAAGGTGCTGGATGACCTGGAAGTAGTTATCCCTGATTACCTTACCGACCTTGATCTACAGGCGCGAATGAAAAAGATCCTTGTACCGCCACCGGCAACCAAGGCTGATGAAATTGTATCAGTCTGCGGCGGCATGTACTATGGCCAGGAAGCACCGGGGCTGCCTGCTTTTGTTAGCGAAGGAATGCATTTCGAGAAAGATCAGCCGCTCTATATTATTGAAGTCATGAAGATGTTCAACACCATCCGGGCTCCATTTTCCGGGACTGTCGACAAGATCATCATGGAGGGTGGCGATGGTACTATCGTCCAGAAGGGGCAACCGCTCTTCAAGATCACTCCGGATGAAAAATTTGTTGAAGTCGATGTGAAGGCGATTGAAAAAGAAAAGCGTGAAAGAACGAATGAATATCTGAAGGCCGTGCTGCATAACGTATTGTAGCAGCAGGGACACGTGTGATGTTGAATCCGGCCAGGGCGGGGAGTGTATCTTCTCCCCTGGCCTTTTTATTTAAATACAATTTTGCAAAAGGGGCCATAGATGAGTATCAAGGACAGCAAGCGGAAATGGAACGAGAAAGTTGCCAAAGGAATTGCCAAGTCACCAGAGCGGATGGAAAAGTTTCTGACTACCTCAAACATCGAGATGGAGCGCTGCTTTACTCCCGGTTTTGACTATCCAGGCTACGAAGAGCAGTTGGGATTGCCGGGAGAGTACCCGTATACCCGTGGAGTGCAGCCGACCATGTATCGTGGCCGCTTCTGGACCATGCGCCAATATGCCGGGTTCGGCACCGCCAAAGAATCAAATGAACGTTATAAATACCTGCTTTCCGCCGGACAGACCGGGCTTTCGATTGCTTTCGACCTGCCGACGCAGATGGGGTATGACTCCGATGCCGGTATGAGTCTTGGGGAAGTCGGCAAAGTCGGCGTGGCGATCGACTCGCTGGCTGACATGGAGATCCTCTTTGATGGCATACCACTTGACAAGGTATCCACCTCGATGACAATCAACTCCACTGCTGCAATCCTGCTCTGCATGTACATTGCCGTTGCCGAGAAACAGGGGGTTTCTGCCGACAAGATTTCCGGTACTATTCAGAACGATATCCTCAAGGAATACATGGCTCGCGGCACCTATATCTATCCGCCACGAGAATCCATGCGGATCATTACCGACATCTTTGCCTACTGCAAAGACAATGTCCCAAAGTGGAACACTATTTCTATTTCCGGCTACCATATCCGCGAAGCCGGGTCCAGTGCCGTGCAGGAAGTTGCCTTCACCCTGGCCGATGGCATCGCCTATGTTGATGCCGCCATCAAAGCCGGTCTGGCCGTAGATGACTTTGCCCCGCGGTTGGCATTTTTCTTTAACGCCCACAATAATCTCTTCGAAGAGGTGGCCAAATTCCGTGCCGCTCGCCGTATCTGGTCGAAAATCATGAAGGAGCGTTTTGGCGCACAAGATCCGAAATCACAGATGCTCCGTTTCCATACCCAGACAGCCGGCTGTACCCTGACTGCCCAGCAGCCGGACAACAATATCATGCGCGTCACCATTCAGGCGCTGGCGGCGGTGCTGGGAGGGACCCAGTCGCTGCATACCAACTCCCGAGATGAGGCACTGGCGCTCCCGACGGAGGATTCGGTCAGGATTGCTCTTCGCACTCAGCAGGTCATTGCCTACGAATCGGGTGTGGCCGACAGCATTGATCCCCTGGCCGGTTCGTTCCTGATAGAATCACTGACCGATGAGATCGAAAAGGCGGCGCTTGCGTATATCGAGAAAATAGATACGCTTGGTGGGGCTGTCGAAGCGATATCTCGCGGTTTTCAGCAGAAGGAAATTCAGGATTCTGCCTATGCATATCAGAAGTCGATTGAGAAGGACGAGCTGATTATTGTCGGAGTCAACAAGTTCACCGTTCAGGAGCCACCTCCAACCGGTCTGCTGAAGGTTAAGGAAGCGGTGGAAATCTCCCAGAAAAAATCCCTGGCCGAGATGAAGGCGGGACGGGATAACGCTGCCGTAGCGGCAGCACTGGCTCAACTGGAAACTGTTGCAAAAGGTACGGACAACTTGATGCCGCATATACTTGCGGCGGTCAAAACCTATGCTACACTCGGAGAGATTGCCGATGTATTCCGCAGAGTATTCGGCAAGCATACCGAGACGGTTGTGCTGTGACCGTTTCAGAGAGGAAACGCTGCGAACTGATCTGGAAAATACACGCGTTTTAAAGGATATTTTTTATGCTTACAAAAATTAACCACATCGGCATTGCCGTGAAATCACTTGATGATGCAATCCCGTTTTATCGTGACAATCTTGGCATGGTATTCAAAGGAATTGATGAGGTTGCCGAACAGAAGGTGCGGGTTGCCATGTTGCAGGTCGGTGAGTCTAAAATAGAATTACTGGAACCAACTTCCGATGACAGTCCGGTGGCCACGTTTATTGAAAAAAACGGTGCCGGTATTCACCATCTGGCGTATGAGGTTGTTGACATCGAAGCAGCCATTGCTAAACTTATGGCTGACGGGGTGCGGATGATCGATGTGCAGCCGCGCACCGGTGCCCATGGCACGCGCATCGCCTTTGTGCACCCCAAGGGAAGCAACGGGGTGTTGACTGAATTGTGCCAAATCGGGCAGTGAAAGTGAGCGCGTGATTTTTACCAAGTTTGGAGCGTAGAACCTGCTATTAAAAAAACAAACAGTTTTTTACTTGACATCAGTTTGTTCGATTGTGTATTTTGTGACACAAATGAAACATGCCTGAAACAAACTCTTAAAAAGGAGAGTCCATTGATAGTAAAGAGCTGTTTGTTTTCTTTTCTGATACTTTCCTTGACCGCCTGTGCCGGAACCCATGCGGTAGGCGATAAAAATCCATCCACAGAATACGTGGAGGTCAGTAATCCCGCCTTTACCATGTCGCGCGACGCTCCTGATACCATCTGGGTGCCGAAGAGTTCTGTTGACAATGGCCCGCCTCGAGCTAAAGAGGCTATCAAAATGGCATATAAATCGGTGCAGGGAAATCAGGCCGATAGTGGTGCCCCACCACAAACTTCATCTTCCCTGCCAGTAGCGTCTCCTACGGTTGCCAATACGACCTCGTCACTATCCGCTGATATGCGCAACCGGGTTGTCGTTCTTGGCACAGGTTCCGACCTCTTGACTATCCCCTTTAGGGAAAAACTTCGCGTTCTGCCACATTCCCCTGTCCTGGCGATTGCCCCGGACATTGCTGCAAATAAAATCCAGTCACGAGACGAGCGCGCCGCATATGCGGTAAAAAACTGGCAGGATTCTGGTGCCCCCCTGTCACTCTTTGTCTCGGCTCCGGACGGACTCGCCGCGGGAAGATACCTTGCGGCTGAAATATATGACGGCATGGGAGCGGGATTGCTCAGCAGGGTTGAAGCAATCATTCCTCCGTATGATGCAAAAGACCCCGCCAGCCAAAACACGGCTCTTGATTCAGCAATGACTCTTCTTGCTGAAAGAGCTCGTGACGCGATTGCCCTGCTTCCCTGGTATGCCAAGATCGTGGCTGTTGAAGGGGACAGAATCTATATCAACGCCGGTCACGAGGCGGGCATAAATATCGGGCAAAAACTAAAAGTATACCGGGGCGGGAGAGTCATGCAAGGGCTCGGTTTTTCTCCGGAAGCTGTTGTAGGAACTGTAGAAGTAACCGGATTTGTTGGAGCGAATGGAGCAACAGCTTTAATCAAGGGTGGGGGGCCAGTCTACCTCACTGACATCATTACTGGGCAATGATGTGATTTTGTGCGCCTCATAAAACTGCCTGAATCCTAAAGGAAAGGAGGAGAGTACCAATCACCAACTCGCATAATCTGTGTTGCAATCTGGGCTAGTTTGAAAATGTATCTTATTTTATTGCTATTAACTACATGAAGGAGACAGCCAATGAAAAAAAGTATATCCAGTTCCATTGTTGCAGCTCTGTTACTTTCCACACCACTTGTGGCTTTTGCAGAACCGGTCACCAGCAAATTCGATCTCTCCATCGGCGGCTTTGTGAAGCTTGACTACGCCTACAACTCAGTGAATCTTGGTAACAGTGGTGGCTTGACACCGGGAAGCGGCGCAATTCCTTTGAGCTCTTCCGTCGCCGGAAAACAGGAACAATCCATTTTTACCGCTCGCCAGTCCCGCCTCTGGTTCAAGGCTAAAGGCCCCGATTTTATGGGTGCCAAGACCAGCGCTTTGATAGAATCCGATTTCTACGGTGATCCTTCTGCCGCCTCCGAGAGTCCCCAGATGCGCATGCGCCTTGCCTACGGTGCTCTGGACTGGAAAAATACCCAGGTTCTTTTCGGCCAGAACTGGGATATATTTGGACCTATGATTGCTTCTACGGTTGACTTCCGCTCCGGTGCTACCACCGGTGCCCCGAACAACCCGCGCGTCCCGCAAGTCCGCGTGACTCAAAAGGTTAATTTTAATGCAGACAACGCCCTCAACCTTGTTGTTGGTTTGCAGGACCCCAATCAGGATGGCAATAACAACAATGCAGCCACCAACTACGGCGCTGCCGTCAATGCCGCGGGCCAGATCATGTTCAGCAGCAAGATACTGGGCGTTGCCCCCGGTTACTTTGGTCTCCCGATGAAACCGCTGACCGTCGGTGTCTTTGGTCTGTATGGCAATTCAAAGACTGCAGCAAATAAAACCGTGGATTCGTATGGTGGCGGTCTGTATGCCTTTGTACCGGTCTTGAAATCATCAGATGGCAAGAGTCGCGCTATGACCATGTCATTGGAAGGTCAAGTTTATGAAGCTGCCAATATGGCCTTTAATACGGCAACCGCCACTACGCTGTACGACGCTAAGGCTGCTAATCCAAACGAGGCCAAAGGATACGGCGTGAGCGCTCAGGTCATCTTCTACCCGACCCAGGAACTGGGAATCACTGCCGGTTTCGGCAGAAGAGGTGCTATCAACTATTCTGACTACCGCTCATATTTTCCACCAACTGGTGCTCAAGTTGACCCTGGTTTCCAAAAGTCAACGACTCAATTTTATGCTAACACTTCATACGACTTGAATGCTGCAGTACGGGTGATGGCTGAGTATCAGAATATGGAAACAGACTATGCCTACACAGCTGTGGCAAATACACCAGATGCAAAAGGTGTTGCCAATATCTTCCGTGTAGCCGCATTCTATTTCTTCTAAATACGCCCCGATGTTTAAAGAGTGTTGCATGTAACGCCATGGCGGAGAGTTTGCTAAACTCTCCGCCATTTTTTAGCGCAACCCATCTCTGGAACCGTCCGGAATTTATTCTTCCTACAAATTATGTAGTTGCAAAAAAATAACTTCTAATCTCCCCTCAGGAAAATCTGCGTGAGACTCACTTTGTATCATTTTGGTTACAATTCAGAAACAGCTTGGGAAATTAGTGACTTATCAACATAATGATGTTCGTTTTGAGTTGACATGCGTTTTAGTTGATATATATTCCTCACGTCCAAATAGAACGAGCACCGAAACAAATGAACCTGAAAACCGTTAACCGATCATAGATACTGAGAACCAACAGATGCTAATGATTAAATTGATATGAAAGGTGGTGAGTAACTGCTTCACACATGAGGAGAAAGTACGCTAACTGCAGTTATTTTAAGTGATTATAAAAAATTGGAGGAACACAAATGAATTTCAAAAAAACAGTAGCAATCGTAACAGCAGCTGGCGCCCTGGCCGCAATCTCTGTCCCGGCGATGGCATTGGAAAATGAGTTTCACGGTATGTATCGCGCCTTTGGCTACATGTCAAACGCATTTTCCGGTGGAAGTGGCTTCAATCTTGCCGCTGATTCTGCTACTGACAAATACGTGGAGCAACGCGCCCGCCTGATGTATATCGCCAAAGCAAACGACAGCTTGAAACTGGTTACGCACTTCGAGCTTGATACTAAATTTGGTGGTTCTTCATCGACGAAGTATCCTATCGGTGATGGAGGAGGCCTTGATGCGGACCGCATTTCTCTCGAAACCAAGAATGTCTACCTTGATTTCAAGATTCCTTCCACTCCTGTAGGTGCAAAGGTTGGCATCCAGCCATTTAACGATGCTTTCCAAGGTACCTTCGGTAACTTTGATGCGACCGGTGCCGTCTTTACCGGCAAATTTGATGCTCTTACCGCAACCTATGGTTATTTCACCGTTGGCAACAGCAATACTTCTTTTGACTATAAGGCTACTCCAAATGGGATTGCTGATAGCGGTACAAATTTTCCCAGTAATTCAGGCTCACAAGACCTGAACGTACTTGATGTCAAATATGCTATCAGCAAGAATCTGACTGTTGGTACGAGCTATTACATGCAGTTGGACAAGGTTGGAACTGCAACAGTTGCTAAAAACACGGTTGGTCTGAACGCAGCTACCAAAGTCGGTCCGGTCGACCTGGCCGCATCATTTGGATTGCAGTTTGGGAAGTCAGGTGTTACGACGTTGACCAATACCGGAACAACGGCATTTGGTGGATCAGTTGTTGGCAAGATTGCCGCCGGACCGGGGAAAGTTAATGTTTCCGCTCTGTATCTATCCGGCGATAAGGATGCTGCTGGTTACAATCACGCATGGCAGTCAATTGGTACTAGCGTCAACTATTTCAATGCTGCCAACATGTGGCTGCTCGTTAGAAACGGGGCCGAAATCAATACAGCAACCCAAATTGGTGGTTCTTCCGATATCACCAGAGGAGGCCACGGTCTCATGGGAGTCTTCGCCGGTTATGAAGGTACTGCCGGAAAAGTGTTTTACAACGCCAACGTTGGTTATGCCAGGGTTGCCGAGAAACAAGCAGCTTACAGCTCTTCCATCGGTACCGAGCTGAATGCAACTGTCGGCTACAAACTGTATGACAACATGTCAGCCAGCTTCACCGGTGCTTATGCGATCCTTGGCGACGGTTATGGCAAGGAAAATGTCATGCTTCTGAATGGCAAAAATGTTGGTAAATCATACGATAACCCATTCATGACCAACATTGCACTTAACTACGCTTTCTAATCAACGTACCACCTGATGTCTTGAAGGGCGGGAGCAATCCCGCCCTTTTTTTGACCTGCAGACAAAATCGTGTAATAATCCCCTGATTGAAATCAGAGCGGAGGTAAAATGAAAAAAATAATTATCCTGTTGACCATGTTGTTAATTCCGTTTACCGCTATTTCTTCTGTTGCTTCCCAGATGCGGGTGTTTGTTGCAGGCATGAGTGCCACAGGAGTGCAGAACCGCGATGAAATGCAACTCACTCTGCAGACGCTGCTGGCTTCACGTCTCAACAGTGACAAGATCATAGCTGTGGGGAGCACGGGTGAAGCCGATATCGTGGTGAGCGGCACGTACGTTTCCATCGGCAAGATATTCAGTCTTGATGCCATTGCTAAAACCGCTGCCGGCAAAATAGTTACCCGGGAGTTTGTGCAGGGAGAATCACAGGATGAACTTATCCCCGCCATAGGCAAACTGGCTGAAAAGCTTTCAGCCGACCTGATCAAGTTGTATCCTGCCGGTCAGTTGGCTGCTGTTACGCAGCCGTCGCTCGCAACGGTCCCGGCGGTTGGCGCCGGACCAGTTCCCGGGAGTGATGTTATCAAGCCAAAATCGCAGGTGACAAACTCGGCTGCCGCCTGGCTGAGCAAGCGTCTGGCCGGTGCGGCAAACCTCATGGCGGTTGGGAAATTACTTTCGGACGGAAGTCGTGAAATTTTTTTGGCGGGAGATCGCCGCATTGCCTACTACCGTCAGGGCAGCGACATGAAGTTGTTATCAGAGGCGGAGCTCGGAAACGGATATAAAATTATTTCACTTGATACGGTGGATGGAAACAACGACAGCGTTGATATTTATGTCACCATTATCCGGGCCGGCGAACTGTCCTCACAGGTGTGGCAGATCAAAGCGGATAAGCTTGTACGGGTGGCGGCTGATCTGCCCTACTATTTCCGTGCAATCAAGGTGGCTGGCTGGCCTAAAAAACTCTATGCCCAAGCTATGGGGCGTGACGTTGATTATTATGGCGATGTCGCCGAGGCAACCCGGAGCGGTTCAGTAATAACCTTGAAAAATCCGTTCAAATTGCCACGCTATGGCACAATATACACCTTTAATAAGTTTCATGATCGTGACGGTAAAACCTTTACGGTGGTCATCAACCCTGACGGCTATCTGGTCGTCTATGATGAGGAATTAAAGGAACTCTGGCGCAGTAATGACAAATTCGGCGGTTCGGAATTGTATTTCCAAAGAGAAGATGACGCCAATTTCCGGGTGACCGGCGACAAGTATCGCTGGATCTTTATGAATCAATGCATCCAGGTCACGTCCAAGGGAGAGATCCTGATTGGTAAAAATGAGGGTTTCTGGGTGCTGGGCAATGCCCGTTCCTACAAACGCGGCGCTGTCTATTGCCTGCTCTGGAACGGCTCAAGTCTTGATGAAAAATGGCGCACACAGGAAACCCAGAATTATATGCCCGATTACTTTTACGACGAAGCGCATAATGAACTGCTGATCCTGCAGACCGTGCAACGGCCCGGAATAACCACGAACGGAGCCTCATCTCTTACAATCAGAAAAGTTGAGTAAGTGGACTTGATATAATGAACCTGAAGAAAAATGGCGGGAGCGATCCCGCCATTTTTGCCTTTTCTTTGACGATTAGCGAGAGCTGTGCTACATTCTCGCGGCGCGAAATCCGTGGAATATATGTGATTATTATGTCTGATCGGGTGCTGCAAGCTTACGAATGATATTTTGCCTTTTAAATAAGTATGTTAGCCGCGTTGATCTTTGTCAGCAAAACACAGAAAATTATTTATTACTTACAAAGTGCCCATTGAAAAGAGTCTGATCCACTTGAAACCACCAGCCAAAATAATCTGCATTGCCAATCAGAAAGGTGGCGTCGGCAAAACGACTACTGCCGTCAATCTTGCCGCATGTCTGGCTGCAGCGGAAAGGCCGACCCTGTTGATCGATATCGATCCTCAAGGCAATGCAACCAGCGGCGTCGGGGTGGATAAATCCGTGCTCAAGCGCACCGTGTACGATGCATTGATCAATGAGGTTGATCCAGGTGGGTTGATTGTCGATACCGGCCATCCTTTTCTGCATATCCTGCCGGCTAACTCTGATCTTGCCGGCGCCGAGCTGGAGTTGGCTTCAGAAATTGCACGCGAGCAGCGCCTCAAATTCGTTTTGTCATCGCTTGCTGAAAACTATCATTACATCATTATTGATTGCCCTCCGTCACTGAACCTTCTGACTATTAATGCCATGACAGCCGCCAATTCGGTGTTGATACCGCTTCAGTGTGAATTTTATGCCATGGAGGGGTTTTCTCAAATTCTGCATACAATCAAGCTGATCCAGAAAATGCTAAATCCGTTATTAAAAATTGAGGGCATCCTGTTGACTATGTATGATGCCCGCAGCAATCTGGGGAAGGATGTGGCAGAGGAAATTCGCAGCCATTTTCCCGGTCAGGTGTTTGAGTCTGTTATCCCCCGCAATATTCGTCTTGCGGAGGCGCCCAGCCATGGTAAGCCGATCATTTATTATGATATCACATCGCGCGGAGCAGCCAGCTATCTCCAACTGGCCCGTGAGATTATTGAGAGGGAGAGAATACATGGCTAGAATCGGCGGCCTCGGCAAAGGAATGGCTGCGTTGTTGCAAGTGACGGAAACGGTTGATGAGTCAAAAAACTATTTTGTTTGCCCAATCGAAAAGATTCGTCCCAATCGCAATCAGCCACGTAAACATTTTTCACCGGAAAAACTGGAAGAGCTGGCGGCGTCAATTCGTGAAAAGGGCATTATCCAGCCCTTGATAGTCACCAGAAAAGAAGATGGCTATGAGATCATTGCCGGCGAACGTCGCTGGCGGGCCGCGCAGAAGGCAGGGCTGCATGAAATCCCGGTTGTTATCCGTGATGCTACTCCCGATGCGGTTATGGAGCTGGCTCTGATTGAGAATATTCAGAGACAGGATCTGAATGCGATAGAAGAAGCGTATGCCTATCGTTCACTCGTAGAGCAGTTCAGTATTTCTCAGGAGGATGTGGCGCGCAGAGTAGGCAAAAATCGTACAACGGTTACTAATGCGCTTCGGTTACTCAAGCTGCCGGATGAGATCCAGGGGGATATTGTTGAAGATCGGCTCAGTATGGGGCATGCGCGCGCCTTGCTGGCGCTTGAAAGCGCTGATTTGATTGAAAAGGTGCGCCACGAGATACTTCGCCGGCAATTAAGCGTACGGGCGACAGAAGATCTTGTGCGAAAATTGAAAGTTAATCCTCACCCAACTGCGACTAAAAGGATGCAACAGCCGGACCTGTTGATGACGTCGCTGGAAGAACAGCTTCAAAAACGTTTCCAGTCACGGGTTGCGATCCGTAAGGTCGGTTCAAAAGGCGGCAGGCTTGAAATCCATTTCAGTGATTCTGATGAATTAACCCGCATTATTGATCTGCTGGATGTGTAGTTCCGAAGACAAATCTATCTCATATTTAAAAAACGGTAAGAGAAATAATCAATGAGAAGCATGAACACGCCTTTCATTGTTTCAGTAAATTTAAAACCGCTGCTGAGTGACATAACTATCTGATTTAATGTTTTATTTAGCTGTGAATCACTGCAACTATCGTGTTAAATCAATAATTTCAAAATAAATATATAGCCATTGTGTGAGCAATTTCCTTGACATTAGTCTGATTGTCGTGATAGCTAACCTCTGTTTTACACCCATCTCTGGGATACAGTATACAACTCAGCATGCCTGGCAAGGGGTAGTACGTGATAGAATTAAATTTGTCATTTGTAATCCAGTTAATCAATTTCGGTATCCTCGTTTACATTCTCAACACATTTCTCTATAAGCCGATCCGCAAGGTGTTGGCGGACCGCCGTAACGTAATCGAATCGGCCCGCGAGAAGACTGTTTCCGTCGATGCTGAAGTGCAGAGCAAGATGACTCAGTATGAAGCTCGTTTGCATGCGGCCAAAGCTGAAGCGGGTGCCCGCCGTGCTGAAGCGCTGAAGCTTGCTCAGGTTGAAGAGGCCGCGGTGCTTGAAAAAGCTCGCAAGCAGGCATCCGATTCATTGGCTTCAATTCGGCAGAAGGTTGCCAAAGAAGCTGGTGAAGCACGAGAGCTTCTGAAAAAGCAGGTTGAGGTTCTGTCCGATGATATTTGCGAGAAAATTCTCGGGAGGAGCCTGTAGTTATGAGTATGGTATCCAATCGCTCCAAAAAAATTATAATCACGCTGGCATATATCTCTGCCGTTGTTCTTCTTGCCTCTGCCGGTTTTGCTTCTGAAGGCGGTGCTCATCATCCGGACAGTGGCGCTCAGATGAAAGATTTCGGCTGGCGAGTGCTCAACTTCGCTGTTCTGGTCGCTATTCTTGTCTGGGCTTTAAAAAAAGCTGATGTCAGAGGGTCACTGGCTGCTCGTCAGGCTGGTATTGAAAAGAGTCTAAAAGATGCAGAAGTCGCTCGCGACGCAGCTGAAGCAAAGTTGCGCGAATACAGCGTTAAGCTTGATCAGGCATCAAAAGAGATTGATGAGCTTCATGCGGCAATTGTTCGCGAAGGCGAGCTGGAAAAGAGTCGCATTATTGCAGAAGCGAATGTTGCAGCAGAAAAAATAGTTGCACAGGCCGCATTGTCTGCAGAGCAGGAAACAGTAAAAGCTCGCAATGAACTGCGTGCCGAAGCTGCCAGGCTTGCGGTAGAGATTGCAACCGGTAAGCTGACCGGTGCGGTCCAAAAGAATGACCACGACCGATTTGTCGGCGAATATCTTGACAAGGTGGTACAGATCCAGTGATCAATAACGCAATTGCGAGACGATACGCCAAGGCGCTTGTACAGCTTGGCTCGGAGGGTGGCCTCATAGACATTTTCCGTGATGAGTTGTCGGTAGTTAGCAGGCTATTCAGAGATAATGGAGAATTGCGAGCAGTATTTGCAGATCCGGCCATAACTCTGGAACAAAAAAAGAACATCATGAAGGATCTTGTCGGCAAAGCTGGCTGCTCAGAGCTGGTGGGAAACTTTCTGATGTTGCTGGTTGACAAGAACCGCGTCGTCTTTCTGGGCCAGATAGTTGATACCTATGAAAAGCTGGCGGATGAATTCTCCGGTGTGATTCGTCCGGTCATCACCACCGCTTATCCGCTGGACGATAGTCAGATTGTTGCTATTCAGGGCGCATTGGAAAAAAAGACGGGCAAGAAGGTTGTGCCGCAGATGATAGTTGATCACTCCCTGTTAGGTGGTGTGATTACGCAGATTGATGATATAGCATACGACAACAGTATCAAGACTCAGCTTAAACGGATTAAAGATATATTACAGAAGGGGTAGGAGCATCCATGGAAATCAGAGCCGAAGAGATCAGCGAGATAATCAAAAAACAGATCAAAGAGTATGGCAAAGAGGTTGAAGTGTCGGAGACCGGCACAATTATCTCCATCGGTGACGGTATTGCCCGTATTCATGGCCTGGCTGGCGCCATGGCCGGTGAGCTGCTTGAGTTCCCCGGTGGTGTTACCGGCATGGTTCTCAACCTGGAAGAAGATAATGTTGGCGCTGCCATTCTTGGAGAATTCTCCGAGATCAAGGAAGGCGACACAGTCAAGCGTACCGGCCGCATTACCGAGGTACCAGTTGGCGATGCATTGATTGGTCGTGTTGTTAACGCCATTGGTCAGCCGATCGATGGTAAAGGCGCCATCAACACAAGCAGCTTCAGCAAGGTTGAGATCAAGGCCCCCGGAATTGTTGACCGAAAATCGGTTCATCAGCCAATGGCTACAGGCCTCAAGGCTATTGACTCGATGGTACCAATCGGGCGTGGCCAGCGCGAACTGATCATCGGCGACCGCCAGACCGGTAAGACAGCTGTTGCAATCGACACGATCATAAACCAAAAAGGTGGCGATGTTGTCTGCATCTATGTCGCCATTGGCCAGAAGCGTTCTACTGTTGCCCAGGTTGTTTCCAAGCTGACTGAGCACGGTGCTATGGATTATACGATCGTTGTTGCTGCAACCGCTTCCGAGTCTGCACCGCTCCAGTTTATCGCTCCTTACACCGGAGTAACAATGGGTGAGTTCTTCCGTGATTCCGGCAAGCATGCCCTGATCATCTATGACGATCTTTCCAAGCAAGCTGTTGCCTATCGTCAGCTTTCCCTGTTGCTCCGTCGTCCTCCTGGACGTGAAGCATATCCGGGTGACGTATTCTATCTCCATAGTCGTCTTCTGGAGCGTGCTTGCAAGCTGTCTGATGCCCGCGGCGCTGGGTCTCTGACCGCTCTGCCGATTATCGAGACACAGGCTGGCGACGTTTCAGCATATATTCCGACCAATGTTATCTCCATCACCGACGGCCAGATCTATCTGGAATCCGACCTGTTCTTCTCGGGCGTGCGTCCGGCAATTAACGTCGGCCTCTCGGTTTCTCGCGTCGGTGGTTCAGCACAGACTAAATCAATGAAGCAGGTTGCCGGTACACTGCGCCTAGACTTGGCTCAGTACCGTGAGATGGCTGCCTTCGCCCAATTTGGTTCCGATCTGGACAAGGCGACTCAGATGCAGTTGGAGCGTGGTGTACGTTTGGTTGAAATTCTCAAACAGCCACAGTACCGTCCGATCCCCAATGAGAAACAGGTACTTGTTATTTTTGCAGCAAATAACGGCTTCCTGGATGAATACCCTGTTGCTGCTCTTAGAAAATATGAAACCGAACTCTATGCCTTTTTTGATAACCGTCAGGCTGAGTTGCTCGCTGAACTCCGCGACAAGAAAGCCATTGATGACGATATGAAGGGTCGCATTGTAGCTGCCCTGGGGCAGTTGAAGAAGGAATTTACCGCGTAAACAAGGACGGTTTGAGATATGGCAAGCCTTAAAAGCATTAAAAAACGGATTGTTTCCGTAAAGAATACTCGCCAGATCACCAAGGCCATGAAAATGGTTTCGGCGGCAAAGCTCCGTCGTGCCCAAGAAAACGTTGTGGCAGCCCGCCCGTACGCCAAAAAGCTTGGTGAAGTACTGCAGTCACTGGCTGCAAACCTGGAAGGGGATGTTCATCCGCTCCTTGAAAAGCGTGATGCCAAGAAGCTGCTTCTGATTGTGCTGACGTCAGATCGTGGCCTGTGCGGTGGTTTCAACACCAACCTCTGCAAGGCAGCTGATCGTTACATCAAGGAAAGATCTGATTCTTACGAGCAGATCAGTGTTATGACAATTGGTCGTAAAGGGTATGAGTTCCTTAAAAGCCGTTATACGATCTATAAAAACTTTTCCAATGTTCTGGCAAAACCTAATTATCAATCTGCGGCGACGATGGGACAGGAAGTAATCGATGGTTTTCTGGCAGGAGATTATGACCAGGTTGAACTTCTCTTCAATTCTTTCCGTACTGTCATGACTCAGGATATAACCTTCCGGCAGATGTTGCCGGTTGTCCCGGAAGAATTGAATGTTTCCGATGAAACTCCTGTTGAGTTTATCTACGAACCTTCAGTTGATGAGCTGCTGGCGGAAATACTGCCGAAAAATATTGAGGTGCAGCTCTTCACGGCAATGCTTGAAACAGTAGCCGGCGAACATGGTGCCCGTATGACGGCAATGGATAGTGCATCTAAAAATGCCAACGAAATGATCGGTAAACTGACTCTTCAGTACAACCGGGCACGTCAGGCTGCCATTACTACAGAGCTGATGGAGATAATCTCCGGCTCGGAGTCGATCAAAGGTTAAAGCCGCGATAAACTATAAGCGTGCTGAACAGCATAATTTGCAGTGAAACAACCGTAAACACTATTAACTTGCTAAAAGTTCACGAAACACTATATGAGGCCGTAGGGCCGCAGGAGGACACCGTTCCATGAGTCAGAACACAGGTAAAATTTCGCAGGTCATCGGCGCCGTTATCGACGTTGAATTTGAGCCCGGCAAACTGCCGGAGATCTACCACGCGTTGCGCGTGACAAATCCGGCCATTGATGACCGAGAAAACAATTTGGTACTGGAAGTTGCCCAGCATCTTGGTGAAAACTCCGTACGTACCATCGCCATGGACTCGACTGATGGTCTCAAGCGTGGCCAAGTCGTTATTGACACCGGCAAACAGATCTGCGCACCGGTTGGCGCTAAAACCCTTGGACGTATCATGAATGTCATCGGCGAGCCTGTGGATGAGATGGGACCGATCGGCAATGAAAAAGAATATGCCATTCACCGTGAGGCACCTTCTTTTGAGAACCAATCTACTAAAGTAGAAGCCTTTACAACCGGCATCAAGGTTGTTGACCTGCTTGCACCATATGCTCGAGGCGGTAAAATCGGTTTGTTCGGTGGTGCCGGGGTTGGTAAGACAGTTCTGATTATGGAACTTATCAATAACATTGCCAAGCAGCATGGCGGTTATTCTGTCTTTGCCGGGGTTGGTGAACGTACCCGTGAAGGAAACGACCTCTGGATGGAAATGAAAGAGTCCGGAGTTCTTGATAAAGCCGCTCTTGTCTACGGCCAGATGAACGAACCTCCTGGGGCTCGTGCCCGCGTTGCTCTGACCGCGCTTTCCGTTGCAGAATACTTCCGTGATGAAGAGGGGCAGGACGTTCT
>JAQUCQ010000341.1 GCA_028686145.1 Desulfuromonadaceae bacterium
TGCTCTTCCGATCTGCCTGCACCCTCATTGCCGGCTTGCATGATGCCAGGGCCACCACCCGTAATAACCATGTAATTGTTTTCTGCCAGTCGGCGACTGAATCGCACGCATTTTTTATACATTTCGTCTGTTTCTTCCGTGCGGGCCGAACCAAAAATGGTAACTTTCTTCCGGTGTCGGTAAGGGGAAAAAACTTTTGCCGTATAGCGCATTTCGCGCAATGTGCGGTTAATTAATTTCAGGTCGGCAAGATAATCGACGTCCTGGCCTATTTTAAGTGTTGCAAGGATCATTTCTTTAATTACGGCGGGATGATGAACACCACCTACTTCTTCAACCAACTGATTGATAATCTGGTCAATCGGCTGGTTCTTTTTGGAAAAACTCAATTCCATGGTCTATATGCCTTCTGGGTGGGTGACGAAGTGATATGTAAACATGATACGGTATCATAGCCAACACGGTAAAGCAAATAGCCGATTACATCTGCAATCATCTTCTCTAGATACATCGAATAAGCTTGAAAGCAGGCATGAGGTTTGCTATAAAGCTGAATATTTTAATTTATGAAGATACTATTGCCGACGGGCAGGGAGATAGGGCATGTCCAATCCAACGCTGGTCATGTACGATGAAGAGTTCCAGGAAGTTAATGAAGTTATTGAGCGTTTGCTGAAAGAAGCCAACGCCAAGGTGATATTTCTGGTCGATAAGAATGGTCAGCTTATTTCCGGCGTTGGAGAAACCGAGCGTTTTGATACGACGTCACTCGCTTCTTTGACTGCCGGAAATATTGCGGCTACCGGAGGGTTGGCCAAGCTGATAGGTGAAAAAGAGTTTTCGATTCTCTTTCATGAAGGGGAGAAGGATAATCTTCACATTTCTATTGTTGGCGGGAGGGTTATTCTCGTTGTTTTGTTTGACAACCGCTCTTCCCTCGGTTTAGTCCGTCTACGCGTAAAAAAATCATCTGAAGAGCTTTCGGCTATTTTTGAAAAATTGATGAATAAATCAGAAGAGCGTGAAAAGCGGGGTTCTGCCGATTTCCCCTTTGCCGAAATAACTGATGACGACATCGATAATCTCTTTAGCTGAAACCAATCAAAGAATACGTAGGATGTTATGACGTATTTTGTGTTTCCTGAACAGTCGAGACAATACCAACGCACTATACTTAAATAACGGGGAAAGTTAAAGATGTCCTTCATCAACTATGCTTCTCGTGAAATAAATTGTAAAATCGTCTATTATGGCCCGGGTTTGTGCGGGAAAACGACAAATCTTCAGTTTATTTATCAAAGGACCGCGCCGGATGCCAAAGGCAAGATGATAAGTCTTGCGACAGAGACCGAACGCACACTTTTCTTTGATTTTCTTCCGCTTTCATTGGGTGAAATACGGGGATTTAAGACCCGTTTCCATCTCTATACTGTTCCGGGGCAGGTTTTTTATGACGCATCTCGAAAACTGATTTTAAAGGGTGTTGATGGAGTTGTTTTCGTTGCTGATTCTCAGGAAGAGCGAATAGATGCGAACATCGAGTCGCTTGAAAATCTGCGGATAAATCTTAAGGAACAAGGCTACGATCTGGACAAACTGCCGTATATAGTCCAATACAACAAACGGGACTTGCCGGGTGCCATGTCGGTTGATGAATTGCATGACGAGCTAAACCCGACGAATGTTCCTGAATTTGAAGCGTGTGCCACAACGGGAGAAGGCGTTTTTGAAACTCTCAAAGCGGTAGCCAAGCTCATTCTTATTGACCTGAAAAAAGGAAAATAAGGTGTATGAGAGAATCTCATAATGGCCTGTTAATTGAGTTGGCAACACACTGCGTTGTCAACAGATTTTGCGCCGAGAGTTCTTTGGGCTTGATTTAATTTATAGGGCATGGTAGGTATCTCATCCCGCCGTTATTGAAGGTTGCTGCATATACGGAGAGATGGCCGAGTAGGTCGAAGGCGCTCGCCTGCTAAGCGAGTATACTGGGAAACCGGTATCGAGGGTTCGAATCCCTCTCTCTCCGCCACTATTTCATATAGTACTGTTCCCCCCAAAAACACTCCTTCTGAATTTATCTTGCTCATATTGCTATGTTGGGATTCCTTCTCTGGCCAGTTGATCGCATCGTTCATTCTCAACATGCCCCGCATGCCCCCGTACCCATTTCCATTGGACAGAATGTGGTTTTGTCACTGTGAGCAACTGTTCCCACAGGTCCTGGTTTACGACCGGTTCATTTTTGCTGTTGCGCCACCCTTTACGCTGCCATCCTGCAATCCATTCAGTCATGCCTTTAACCAGATATTGCGAATCGGTTGTAATCAAGACCTGGCAGGGACGAGTCAACTGGCGCAGCGCTTCGATTGCCGCTGTCATTTCCATACGATTGTTGGTTGTGTTTATGGCACCACCTTTCAGCTCTTTCACGTGTCCGCTATAGTGCAGGATCGCTCCGTAACCACCGGGCCCCGGATTACCACTGCAGGCGCCGTCGCAGAAAATCTCCACAGTCGGAGTATCATTATCTCTCACAATCAACCCTTTCTTTGATGAGCAAACTCGAAATTGCCTGCATTAAGCGATCAACAATCAGTATGTGGGTTTCTTTGCAGTCTTCCAGCTGAAACAGATCGCTGAAATCGAGAGCAGCACCAAAAACGACTGCAGCATCTTGTTTGAACCCGGGAAACTTCCAGTTGTTAAGGCCGATCAAAGCCGTTGGAATGACGCTTGGGCGGGTGTCGTAGATGATTTTTCCAACTCCGCGGTTGCCAGAGCCCAGTTGGCCGTCTTTATGCCGTGTGCCCTCGGGAAACAGCATAACTTTCTGGTCAAGAAGCAGGTTATTCAATCTTCGGCCAGCCCTGACGTCTCTCTTGCGCCTGACTGGAAAAGCTCCCCAGGATGCGTAAATCAATCGTTGGAATCTTTTTTCAAATAGTTCCTCTTTGGCCGGTGCCCAGAGCATCTGTAATGGGTTGTGCCTGATAACGGCCCAGGGAAGAAAAATAGTGTCATATGCTGATATATGATTGGAAGCTATCAGAACTGGGCCGCACTGCGGAATGTTGTCATTACCCTTGATAACAAACCTGTTCAGGCATGAAGCATAGAACCCGACAACGTATATTGAAAATGTCACCCAACAGCGTTGGATAAAAGGTGCCTTCACGGAATTCCTTTAAAAAGGTGCGGTTTAGAAATTTTGCAGCATTTATAACACGCCGGAGCGTTTCAGGCAAGATTCCACGGGGGTGGAATAATACTTTGAAATTGCATGTGATATGGTATAAATGCCATGCAACGGGCCTGCCCGTACTGGACAGACGTATGGCTGTACAAAAACAAGTGAAGTCGAGGATCGTTACAATTGCCTGTTTTTGCCGTAAGTGAAGAAAAGAACCGCTGGCTGCAGCTGAAAATGGCCGAGTTGGGGGTACGAGAAGAAGATTTTGCAGAAAGTTTCGTTCGCTCATCCGGCAATGGTGGTCAGCATGTCAACAAGACTTCAAGCTGTGTTCAGTTGAAACATTTGCCGACAGGTCTCCACGTTTCCTGTATGCGTGAGCGGAGCCAATCGATAAACCGGTTTCTGGCGCGCCGGGAGTTGCTTGAGCAAATCGAAGCCGCTTCAGGGGGAAAAACGACCGAAATGAAACGCATTGAAAAACTGCGCAAACAGAAAGACCGTCGCAGGAGACGTGGTGCCAACACGTGAAGAACGTCTTGAAGCGGTAGGACACCGATTTCAGCTGGTGGCTTTATATATCTAGTGTGCTTCGCTCCAGTTGGCCCCGTGACTGATGTCCACCTTGAGAGGAACCTTTGTTTCAAACGCACGCCCCATTTCCTCCTCCACAAGCTGTTCCATCATCAGTAATTCATCTTCAGGAACCGCAAAAACAAGTTCATCATGTACTGGCATGATCAGACTGCTTTTAAGCTGTT
>JAQUCQ010000342.1 GCA_028686145.1 Desulfuromonadaceae bacterium
GGCGGTACCATTATCTCCCGCAATAGGCGGCTGCGCATCTGCCTGTTGGAACCTTCAAAGCGACTTTGCCGTGCATGGTGGCTGCTGCGACGCCCCGGATTGGTATGGGCCTGCTTGAGCATGGCACCATAATCCATCAGTCCGTAATACCATTCGCGTGGATTGTCCCGGTCAAGAGTCGCCGCGACCAACGGCATGACCCTGTTGTCGGAGACCTTTTCGCAGCCATGAAAAAAAAAGTGGATAAACATGGTACGTATGTTGGTCTCGATCAGTGGCTCGGCTATACCATACGCAAAGGCCGCTACGGCACGGGCTGTGTAGGGGCCGATTCCTGGTAACGTTTGAAGTTCCACGGGAGAGTGAGGGAAGCAGCCTGCATATTGAGTGGCAATCACTTCGGAGCAGCGTTTCAGATACAGCGCCCGGCGGTTGTAGCCCAGCCCCTGCCAGACATGCAGTACATCAGACAACAGTGCTTCTGCCAACGTGTGTATGGTCGGGAAAGCACGTATAAATTCGGCATATTTAAGCCTTACCCGCTCTACCTGCGTCTGCTGCAGCATTATTTCCGACACCAAAATCCGGTACGGGTCATTGGTCTCGCGCCACGGCATCGGGCGAGGATGAGCACGGTGATAGGTGTAGACCATCTCGCGAAAAGCGCCGATAACCTGTGGGGGGATCACCGCCGTCCTGTGAAGGATACTCGTCAGATATGCGGGTGTCAGCGGTTTCACCGCAACGCCAACTCCATCGTTTCCAGCCTTTTTACCTGATCGCGAAGCTCGGCCGCTTTTTCGAAATTCAGCTCTTTCGCCGCCGCCAGCATTTCCTTGCGGAGTTTTTTAATTCGTTTCGGGATATCTTTTGGCGCGATGTATTCCACTCCTGCCTCGGCGATTCCAATCGGCTGCGTGACATAGTCCTTCTCCTCAATCGACTCAAGAATGCTGCGCAATCCCTTTTTAACCGTTTCAGGCGTAATGCCGTGCTCTTCATTGTAATCGAGCTGTTTGGTTCTGCGCCGCCCGGTTTCATCAATGCAGGCCTGCATGGAACGGGTCACAATGTCGCCATACATCAGCACCCTGCCATTGATATTGCGGGCGGCACGGCCACAGGTCTGGATCAACGACCGTTGCGAACGGAGAAACCCCTCTTTGTCGGCGTCAAGAATGGCAACCAGAGAGACCTCAGGCAAATCCAGACCTTCACGCAACAGGTTGATGCCGACCAGCACGTCGAATTCTCCTAAGCGCAGGTCGCGAATGATTTGCATACGTTCAATGGTAACGATGTCCGAATGGAGATATTTTATCCGGACTCCCAATTCACGATAATAGTTAGTCAACTCTTCGGCCATTCGTTTGGTCAGGGTTGTTACCAAGACCCGCTCGCCACGGGCAACGGTCTCGCGCACTTCATGGAGGAGGTCGTCCACTTGGCCAAATTTGTCTCCCTTTGCCGTTGCCGGACGCACTTCTATAACCGGATCGACCAACCCGGTGGGACGTATGACCTGTTCGACAAAGACACCGCCGCTCGACTCAAGCTCATAATCGGCCGGAGTTGCCGAGACGTAGACTACCTGCCGAATGCGAGCCTGGAATTCCTGAAAATTGAGCGGCCTATTATCAAGCGCCGCAGGCAGGCGAAAACCGTAGTTGACCAATGTTTCCTTGCGCGAGCGGTCGCCCCGGTACATGGCACCGGTCTGGGGGATGGTGATGTGGGACTCGTCCACAAAAAGGACAAAGTCATCCGGAAAGTAATCGATCAGGGTATACGGGGCTTCACCCGGCAGACGACCATCAAAGTAGCGTGAATAGTTTTCTATGCCGTGGCAGAATCCCATCTCGTCCATCATTTCGATATCATAAAAGGTGCGCTGCTCAAGACGTTGTTCTTCCAGCAGCATGTTCCGTTCGCGAAAATAGCAGATTCGCTCCGCCAGATCGACCCGAATCTGCTCAATCGCCCGTTCCAGGGTTTCCCGGGTGGAGACATAATGCGAGGCGGGATATATGGAACATTTGGAGAGTTTTTGCAGTACGATACCTCGCAGAGGGTCAATCTCGCTGATGGCATCAACCTCATCGCCGAAAAATTCGATCCGGAGCGCCCGTTCACTGTCATAGGCGGGGAAAATTTCTATCACATCTCCTCGCACCCGGAATGTACCGCGATGAAAATCCATGTCATTACGTTCGTACTGGATCTCAATTAGTTTTGTGAGCAGCTCGTCGCGACCGTATTCGTCTCCCTGGTGAAAGAAAATATGCATGGCTTGATATGCGGCGGGTGAACCGATACCGTAAATACAGGATACCGAAGCAACGATAATAACATCGCGACGTGTCAGTAGACTGCGCGTCGCCGAATGACGCATCTTGTCAATTTCGTCGTTGATGGCGGAATCTTTTTCAATGAAGGTATCGCTGGACGGGATATAGGCTTCCGGCTGATAATAGTCGTAGTAAGAAACAAAATACTCGACGGCATTATCCGGAAAAAGTTCCTTGAACTCGCCGTAAAGCTGCGCCGCCAAAGTTTTGTTGGGAGCCAGCACCAGCGCCGGTCGGCCGGTGCGTGCGATAACGTTGGCGACGGTGAATGTCTTGCCTGAACCGGTAACCCCAAGCAGGGTCTGGTGGCGGTCGCCCCGTTCTATTCCCTCGGTCAGCTCCGTAATAGCAAGTGGCTGGTCGCCGCGGGGGGTGTAGGTAGTTGTGAGATTGAAGGTTGTCATAGTATGTTATGTCGGTATATACTGCTGTTCTATAAAAATAATAGGTGCGTCCGCTCAATGTGTACAGAGCCGGTGGCACAGAGGCAACGAAACTACGTCTGGTGGCATGCAACAGTATAGTTGATTACGATACCACGAGGCTCATCATGAAACAAGCGATCTCAGATGAATCTGCAAGCATGTGTCGGGTTTATGAACAACAGGCACGAGTGTGTCACCTGTTACAGGGAAGCCCGATTCCAACCTTTGTAATCAATGAAACTAATACTGTTATCCTCTGGAATCGCGCCTGTGAGCATATTACCGGATTGAGCTCCGATGAAATAATCGGAACCAGGCAGGCATGGAAAGCATTTTATCCGCTGGAGCGCCCGCTTATGGCTGATCTGATCATGTCCGGTGCCACTGACGAGGAAATTAATCACCGCTACGGCAACATCTGGCGTCGCTCCTGCACAATTGAAGGAGCCTATGAATCCGAAGATTTTTTTCCGGAAATGGGAACGGACGGGGCCTGGCTTTTTTTTACGGCCTCTCCTCTCTTCGATGCACACGGTTGCATGATCGGCGTAATCGAAACATTGCAGGATATCACTGCGCGTAAGCAGGCTGAAACTGACTTGAAAACGTATCGTGACAATCTGGAGGGGTTGGTACGCTTGCGCACGGCAGAGTTAAGGGAGGCACACGGCGAGCTGGTGGCAAAGGCTGCGATTTTGGAGCAAGCTAATGAGGAGCTGTCGCAATATGCTTTTGTTGCTTCACATGATATTCGTGCACCGCTTCGTGCCGTACGCAACTATGCAGATTTTCTTCGTGAAGAACTTGGACCGGTGCTGACCGAAGAGCAACAGGGCTATTTCGAGGGGATTGGCAGTGCTCTGCGGCATGGCGATGAACTGGTGACCGACTTGCTGGAGTTTTCTCGGGTCGGTAATGCAATAATAAGCGTTCAGGAAATAGCTCTTGAATCTTTTTTTGCAAAATTACGCGATTCAGTGGAATGTGCATCTGGCGATAAACTGATTGTTGTCGACAACCTGCCGACTGTGCTGGCAGATCAGACTCTTTTGGCCCAGATATTTTCAAATCTGATTGTAAACGGCTTCAAGTTTAATCGTTCCCAGACCAAACGGGTTGAAATCGGTATTGCAGCAGCACGGGATGGGGCGTGCGAGCTG
>JAQUCQ010000343.1 GCA_028686145.1 Desulfuromonadaceae bacterium
GTCGAATTAATCGGGAAGTTTAATGCCGGTGAGCCACTTATTACCCAGGATGTCATCAATTTTCTGCAGGACTGGCTGGTCAACCACATTCAGGGCGTCGATAAGCGTTACGGCCCCCACCTCAACAAGAATGGTATCAAATGATTGCAATTATCGATTACGGAATGGGCAATCTCCGTTCCGTACAAAAAGGCTTTGAAAAGATTGGCAGTGAGGCGGTTATTACCACTGACCCCCGAGTTATCCTTCGGGCCGAAAGAATCGTGCTGCCGGGAGTTGGAGCATTTCGCGACTGCATGCACAACCTTGAACAGGGTGGTTTTGTAGAGCCCATACTACAGGTTATTGCCGAAGGGAGGCCTTTTCTGGGGATCTGCGTCGGCATGCAGCTGCTGTTTACAGACAGCGTAGAGTTTGGTCTGTATAATGGCCTGAATGTCATTCCCGGTCATGTCCTTCGTTTCCCTGCTCAGATGACAGTGGCAGGCGAAAAGCTGAAAGTACCACACATGGGCTGGAACCAGCTTTCTTTCAAACGGCAACCACCAGCCTTTAACGGCATCGCAGACGGCAGTAACGTCTACTTTGTCCATTCCTATTACGTTCATCCGGATGATAGCAACGTCATCGCCACAACTACTGACTACGGCATCGAATTTTGTTCTGCAGTTTGGAAGGACAATATTATCGCCACCCAGTTCCACCCGGAAAAATCGCAGGCTATCGGCCTGCAAATTCTGAAAAATTTTGCGGAGCTAAAATGATTGTAATTCCCGCCATTGATTTGAAAAACGGAAAATGCGTCCGCCTGGAGCAGGGGCTGATGGAAAAGGACACCGTATTCAGCGATAATCCCGGCGCACAAGCGCGCGAATGGGAAAATCTGGGTGCTGAACTGCTGCATATCGTAGACCTTGATGGTGCTTTTGCCGGCCAGCCAAAGAACAGGGACGCTATTGAAGCAATTCTCAAAACCATTACTATCCCGGCTCAACTGGGAGGCGGGATTCGTGACATCTCCACTATAGACGCATACCTCTCGATGGGCCTTTCCCGCGTCATCATCGGCACTGCAGCGCAGCGCAACCCTGGCTTGGTACGGGAAGCCTGTGCAAAATACCCGGGCCGGATCGTGGTCGGTATCGATGCAAAGAACGGCATGGTCGCAGTACAAGGATGGGCCGAGTTGACCGATATAACGGCAGTTGAGCTGGCGCTAAAATTTGAGGATTTTGGGGTGGCTGCGCTTATCTACACTGATATTGCCAGAGATGGAATGTTACAGGGACCAAACCTGGAGGCAACCAGAGCACTGGCTGAAGCCATTTCGATTCCTGTTATCGCCTCCGGAGGTGTTTCAAGCCTGAAAGATATTGAGAATCTGATGGCTATAGAATCCTGCGGTGTAACCGGTGTCATCACCGGCAAGGCCGTGTATACCGGGGCAATCAGACTGAATGAAGCAATCGCACTCACAAAAGGACGAGTCTGAAATGCTGACCAAACGTATTATTCCCTGCCTGGATGTAAAAGGGGGCCGTGTCGTCAAGGGTGTCCAGTTTTTAGAACTGCGCGATGCGGGCGATCCGGTTGAAATTGCCGAGATGTACGATCAACAGGGTGCCGATGAGCTTACTTTTCTGGATATCACCGCCTCCAGTGATGATCGCAACATCATTATTGATGTAGTCCAGCGGACTGCTGAGCGGGTATTCATGCCGCTGACCGTAGGTGGCGGCATTCGCTGTGTCGAAGACATTCGCCGCTTGCTTAACGCCGGAGCTGACAAGACCTCCATTAACACCGCGGCGGTTGATCGTCCCGAATTCGTACGCGAAGCCGCAGAACGTTTCGGGTCACAATGTACTGTGGTAGCTATCGATGCCCGACGGGTGCCGGGAGAAAAAAGATGGGAAGTGTATACCCATGGTGGCCGCAAACCGACCGGCATTGATGTTGTTGATTGGGCTGTCAAAATGGAGGCATACGGTTCCGGTGAAATTCTCCTGACCAGCATGGATTGTGACGGCACCAAGGATGGGTATGATCTGGAATTGACGCGTGCTGTAGTGGATGCTGTTTCAATCCCGGTCATCGCCTCCGGTGGAGTCGGTAATCTCGACCATCTCTACGATGGCTTTGCAACCGCCGGAGCAAGCGCCTGCTTGGCTGCTTCGATCTTCCACTATCGCGAGTACACCATCGGTCAGGCTAAAGAATATCTCCGAGACAAAGGAGTAGAGGTTCGGTTATGACAAACGAAGAAGACATTCTCCAGGCCGTATATCAGGTCATCCTGGACCGCAAGGCAAACCCGACCGACAGTTCCTATACCACTTCCCTGATGCGCGGTGGCATCGACAAGATTCTCAAAAAAATCGGTGAAGAGGCAACAGAAGTTGTCATTGCAGCAAAAGGTGGTGTACATGACGAAATCGTGTACGAAACGGCCGATCTTTTTTTTCACCTGCTTGTTCTTCTCGGTCATCAGAATATTCCACCCGAAACAGTATACAATGAGCTCCGACGAAGATTTGGCACTTCAGGCATCGCAGAAAAAGCAAACCGTCACTCATAACCAATTCCATGCATTTGCTTATTGACAAAGTATCATAGTATGTTACTGTGTAAAACTATCAATTTTTATATCATTGAGACAATTGAATCGTTTTATACTATCAAAGGACGGAGGTGATTTTACATGCCGGGAGTAAAAATAAAGGATAGCGAGCCGTTTGAAATGGCACTGAAAAAGTTTAAAAAACAGTGTGAAAAAGCAGGTATCCTTTCCGAAGTCCGTAAACGTGAACATTTCGAAAAACCAAGCATTAAACGGAAGAAAAAAGCAATCGCTGCACGCAAGCGCGCTCTTAAAAAACAGCGTAAAATGATTGACTAACATCCAGATCAAGCTGAACTGGGAACGCACTGCATGACACTGAAAGAAAAGTTAAATGATGCGATGAAAGCAGCCATGAAGGCGCGGGATGACCTGCGCCTTTCGGCTGTTCGTATGGTGCGTGCTGCAATTAAAAATCGCGAGATTGATGCCCGTACGGAGCTTGATGACCAAGCGGTCACTGATGTCATATCAACCCTGGTCAAACAACGGCGGGAATCCATTCGGATGTATCGGGATGGAAACCGGCCTGAACTTGCTGACAAAGAGGAATTAGAACTTGCTGTTTTACTGGAGTTCCTGCCAACACAGTTGAGCCAGACTGAAATTGATACGCTTGTATCACAAGTAATTCAGGATCTTGAAGCGCACGGTGCAAAAGAAATGGGACGGGTAATGAAAGCGGTCACCCCCCTTACAGCAGGTAAAGCCGACGGTAAAGCCGTAAGTGAAGCCGTTCGGAGGCTACTCGCTTAATTTTCATGTAACTTGATAGGACTTTGAGAAGGTTTTTTTACTGATCTGAATCAAAAATCAAATCAAGGCAGCGAAGATCGTGTCTACGTAGAATTTGGACCAGATTTATGGGCAGAAAGCCACACCCTGATTTGAAATCGGAACTACACAAAGAAGGGGCTTTCATTGAGATTGCCCCTTCTTTGTAAATTGGTCGTGACGCTACAATGAACCTTCTTGACATCATCATTTTATCAGTACTCTGCTTCTTTGCGATCAAAGGCCTGGTTCGAGGACTTGTCAATGAGGCCTCCTCCCTTGCGGGTTTGCTGGTAGGAGGATGGTTGGCGTACCGGTTTTATCCGCTGCTCGCAGTACCGATTACAAATACGCTTCATCTGCCTACACATCTATCTTCGTTCCTTGCATTTATCATCATACTTTTGTTTACCGGCATTTGCGCTCATATTATTGGCAATATTTTAACTACGGCCCTCAGGCTTGTCATGCTCGGAAGCCTCAATCGGCTGGGCGGATTA
>JAQUCQ010000344.1 GCA_028686145.1 Desulfuromonadaceae bacterium
GCTGATATGAGTCATCCTCGCACAGATACACGAGCTTCCGTTCCCGTTCGGTCGTTTCTTCGACGGCTATTGCCAGCTCCTGAATCTGCAACTCCATGCCCTGCAACGAATCAATGGAGGAAATTGCGTGTTCTATGCGGTCAAACACTTCCTGCATCTTCTGATGCCATGATGTGCCCAAAGGTTCCGCCGCCCGCAACGCCTCCTTCGCCAGGTTTTCTCCCGTCATGGCGATTGAGCTCAATATACCCAGCCGGAACGAAGCGGACGCCCCTTTCATGGTATGAATGCGCCGATGCAAATCCTCCAGCGGGGCATTTCCCTGTTCTCCCAGAACAAAGGCAGAGTAGGCCGCCCGAATGGTTTCCAGTTGCCCGGGAAGCTGTTTTATATAGGATTCGCGGATTTTTTTCAGTTTTGCCGCGATGACGGCTGTTTTCGTGTTCAAGACAGTAGATCCTTTTGGGTAAGTTTACGCCAGCAGCACAGCAATCAGAACTGGATTTGCACTTTTTTTGCCGGTCCTTCTTCCCTGACCCATAAAAGGGTTTTTCTTGCACGTGAGCACCAATCGCGCACATCTTTTTCAAACGTAGGACAATCGGCGACAACTTCAAGAACATCACCCGGCTTCATCTTGACCGATAAAACGGTGATCTTGAGTGTTGGTTGGGGACATTTGAGACCTCGGGCATCAAGTACTGAAACAGCCATAACATATCTCTCCTTGTGGTTTATTCAGTCGATAGAATTTCTGAGTTGTGGTCTGGAACCACCAAAAGCGGCCCCAGCGCACGAACTGTTTCAACAATCTCACGGATAACCCTGCTGAACTTTTCCCCTTCTCCTGCAGAGACATAATCCAGCCGACAGCGTGCTTTTTCAACACCCAACTGCTCCAGCATCATGTTCAACATCCCGTGACGCTGCAGAGCACGGCAATTTCCCTCTTTGTAGTGGCAGTCTCCGGGGTGGCAGGCCAGGATAATAACACCGTCGGCCCCCTTTTCAAAGGCTGAAAGCACAAATTGAGGATCGACCCTGCCACTGCACATAACCCGGATTATACTGACGTTAGGTGGATACGTTTCCTGCATCCCCCCCGCCTTGTCAGCCCCGGCATAGGAGCACCAGTTACAGAGGAAACCGATAATTTTAGGCTCAAAATCTGCCACGGCGGTCATTTCAGGACTCCTTCCATTTCGGCCATGATCTGCTCATTGGTAAAGTGGTGACCCGTAATGGCTCCAGCCGGGCAGGCGGTCACACAGGTGCCGCAACCACGGCACAGGACGGCGTTAATATGCGACGCATTGTGTTCACTGTCGAACGTTATGGCATGATAGGGACAAACAGACACACAGAGGCGACAGCCGGCGCACCTGGTTTCATCAACCTCGGCAGTGGCAGGTTCGATCTCAATCATCCGCCCCGGCTGGAGCCCTGCCAGCGTATGGCCGACGCTGGCCATCCCTTCAAGCATCGCACTCCGGATATCCATCGGTTCCTGACAGGCTCCGGCCAGATAGATCCCCTTGAGAGTACTCTGGGCTGCGTCCAACCGTCCGTGCAACTCCTGAAAAAAGCCGAATGAGTCGCGACTGACATCCAGCAGGGCGGACAGTTTGTCAACACCTTCTGCCGGGATCACCGCCGGGCAGAGAATTACCATATCCACAGAAGTCACATCACCTGTGGCATCCACCACCTGCAGCCTGCCGCTGTTATCATGTGTAACGGCAAGATCCTTGATATTACTGTATCGTTTCAGCGAGGTGTTCTTGTGCCCGGTAGCATGGCGAAGCAGGGCATGCGCCTCTTTGCCCGGCACGACCAGTTCACGGTGATAATGGGTAATCGATACCTCCGGAAGTTTCGCGGTGATCAGATGGTTGAATTTAAAGGCGTACTGGCAGCAGATACCGGAACAGTACGGTTTATGATCTTCATCCAGGCTCCCGACACAATGGACAATCGCCACCGATGACGGGGCAATGCCCTCCGAGGTCACGATCTCTCCGCCGGACGGACCGGTGGACGACAGCAGCCGCTCGAACTGCAGGGCATCATACACATCCGGCAGCGTGCCCATCCCCATACCGATCACCCGGGAGGCATCATACAGTCCGGCGCCGGTGGCGATAATGATGGAGCCGATCGTCCGCTCGACTATCGTCTCCACCTCATCGAGGTTGACGACATCTTCGCCCATCGGGCAGGCATCCTTGCAGGCTCGACACTCCTCTCCGTTAGCACGAATACAGACATCTTCCATCAGAAACGGGACATTGGGCAGGACCCCGGTGAAAGCAAAGTCAATCGCTTTGCGCTCGCTGGCATTGCTGTTGAATTCATTCCTTGTTGTTGCGGGGCAGGCCTCCACGCACTCGCCGCAACCGATGCATTCATGCAACGAAACATGGCGTGGCTTCCGGCGGATTTTTGCAATGAAATTACCATAGAAACCGGTCACCTCAACCAATTCCGCCATAGTCATCAGCTCGATCTTCTCGGCATGGCCACCGTGGAGCAGGTCTCCCATCAGTGGTTCCAGCATGCAGGGAGCGCACTCCATCGCCGGGAACAGATCCTCGAAACGAACCGGCAGCCCACCAATAAAAGGCGTCCGCTCCACCAGCACCACGGAACGCCCCGCATCGGCCAGCGACAAAGCCGCTTTCATACCGGCCGGACCGGCGCCGATCACCAGCGCATCGGGGCAAACCTCCAGCTGTTTCTTTTCAAGCGGTTCTTGCAGCCGCACCCGGCAGACCGCCCCACGGATAGCCGCTATCGCTTTTTCGGTCGCAGCCGCCGGATCTTCCGTCACCCACGCGATCTGTTCACGGATATTGACCATCTGCATCAGGTAAGGGTTCATCCCCGCATTGGTCAGGCAGCGACGGAAAGTCGCCTCATGGTCCCGTGGTGAGCAGGCGGCAACGACAACCCGATCCGGTTGCTCCAACTTCAGGCTTTCCTCGAACTGCAGCTTGCCATCTTCTGAGCAGATAAAATCCACAATTTTTACAGAGGGATGCTCCGGGAAGGAGGCGGCCGCTTCAACCACGGCTGCGGAGCTGATTTTTTCGGCGATGTTGCTGCCGCAGTTGCAGAAATAGATGCCTACCTTCATGCTCCCCCCTCCCATGCGCTGATCTGGGCAACGATCTGCGCCACGGCCACCGGAATCGCTGCAGCAACTTCAGCGGTGAGTCGTTCGCTAAAAAGATCAAGCTCACGGGCCTCGATACCCCAGAAAGAAACCTGCTCCGGCAGGGAAACACCCGTCATCTTTCCCAGGTCATAAGCCGTTGCAAAATCGGTATCGTGGCTCGAAAACGTATTCTTGGTGGTGACGAAATTCTTCGGGTCAAAGCGCTGGATTGTGCCGGGAGGTGCGCCGCTCAGCATCGCATCAACGACTACGGCCCTCCTGAAACCAGCCATCGCTTCCATAAGCCGCATTCCCCCGGTGTTCAACTCGGTCACGGTCAGAGCCATACGATGCTTTAGGCACTCCTTAACTGCCATGGCCACGGCAAGCCCAACACCATCATCGGAGAGCTGCGGATTCCCCATTCCTATGATAACGGTTCCTCCCTCGCCTGACATCGTCATCCCTTTCTCCGCATTTCCCGCAAGATCCCGCCCTGACTGTCGCGTATCGAGACCGTCAGCGGCATCTTGCCGGGGAGAAAATGGGTTGCGCAGGAGAGACAGGGATCATAGAGTCGGAAAGCCATCTCTACCCGATTGAGGATCGCTTCATCCGGGGCATTGCTGGTGATCAGCCTCTCTGCAGCACGCTTGATCGACATGGATATGGCAGCGTAGTTGTTAGTGGTGCCGACAATCATGT
>JAQUCQ010000345.1 GCA_028686145.1 Desulfuromonadaceae bacterium
TCAAAAGATTTTTTAGCGCGTTCGGGTTAAACCCATACACGACAAAAAATCAGCACAAAGTCAAAGAACTACTGGATATCGGCAAGATAGCTTGCTGATGATATTTAAATTTTGAACGAACCATTGTATAAAGACAAATCTGATATTTGGTTGCCGAACATCATTTGCTGACACGCTCCGCGCGAAAAGTATTGCTTTAAGCCGATGGCAAAAAATGGCGTCGCCTAACACGGCCTAAACCACAGTAAGCCAATGCTTCGCAATTGGCTTACCGCGGCCTAGCCCCTCGTTAGCGGCTATTGTTGAGTCGCACATTTCATTTTCCTGCAATTAGTCAAGATTTAAAACAAATGAAAATATTAAGAATCTCACTTTATTCGCTATTAACCATTATATTAATGGCTGTTCTGTTTATCTATATTAGAGGTCGATATATAGAAAATACAAAAGCAGGTGATGTTAAAGATATCGAGTTCATACTAATCAAAGGGTCATACGGTTACGATACTACTAGAGTCTCCAAAGATAATGCCGTCATTCTTGTAACAGATAAAAAGGAAATAAATGAGGATCAGAAGATATTTTTCTCATTTACAGAGAACATGAATATTGTAGGTTCTAAGAAATTTCAAATTCAGTTCTGGAAAAATGAGGGATTACTTTATTTTGATTTAGAGCTTAACCCATGGTATAAAACGGTTTTCAACTATAAACCCAAATTGGCTCAAAAAAGACTGGAGAGTTACATATTGCAATTAGAGAAAAATCCAACTCATTATATTTATAACCTGAAAGTATCGTCTAGTGAATATCCCATCAAAGTGAAAAATGATTTAAAAAAATTAGGTTTCAGACTAGTAATTATTGTTGATACGTTACCTCGATATCCTGAAGTGAGTTTCTACTATTGTCATGAAATAATTCCTCCTGTTAAATCAACAGAGATTCAATCATTAAATTATGAAATAGAGAATGATTCGATTATCTCACAAACAATGCAGCGAATTATTAAACAAATTGGGACAATAGATAAAGTTTTAAATCAATCGAAGTTAATGAAAATGTATAGCCATAGATCAACTGAATTAGTTAAGGCAAATACGTATGTAAGTCTTAAACTTGAGCGAGGTAGATAAAACGGAGCATTCCCACCCAACAAAACGGATTCCTACATCCATCATTTTGGCCTAAAAAGGGCCTAAAAAACGGAGCATATCCGTTCATTTCCTGCAAAAACGGGCAAAAACAGACAAAAAAACGGAGCATTCCCACCCAGTCAATTCCGGTAGCGCAAAAAACCACCTAAAAACGGAGCATTGCCACCCAAATTGATTTTGTAATGGTTTGGTGCTGAATGCAAAACGGAGCATTGCCGTTCACTTTTGTCCGGCTTACTTTGTACTTTAAAATGGTACCCTAGTAAGCACAATCAAGGTCATGGCAGGAAAGACAAAACAAATGAGCAAAATCAAACAAATGCTCCAGTTGCATCTGAATGGTGTTTCAAACCGAAAGATCGCCACGCAATTGGAGATGAACAAGGAAACGGTGAACCGCTACGTCAAACGGGCGAAAACCGACAGTATGAACATCAGCGAGCTTCTCATACTTGATGACCCCGTGCTAGAACACCGCATGACCGGGGGCAGTCCGGCCTACACGGATGAACGTTTTGCAACCCTCAAGGAGAAGCTGCCCTACCTGACCAAAGAGAAGGGCCGCAAGCACGTGACCCTCAAACTCCTATGGGAGGAGTATAAGGCGGATAATCCGGACGGATACTCCCTCACCCAATTCCGTTTTCACTGCAGGCAGGACAGCCTTGCAAGCAGATGGACTCCATCAACCGTCCTGAAGGGCACCTATGTAGGCGGCGAGAAGATCTTCATCGACTTTGCCGGCGACACGATGGAGTACACCGATCCGGAGACGGGCGAGATTGTCACGGTCCAGATGTTCGTTGCCTGCTTGCCGGCTACGGATTATGGCTACGCCCTTGGGGTTCCGTCCCAAAGGACCGAGGATCTGGTGTATGCCATCGCCAGCGGGTTCAAGGCGATCGGAGGCGTTCCGAAGATAATCGTTCCGGACAACCTGAAGTCGGCCGTGATCAAGACGGACCCCTACGAACCGGAACTGAACCGCGTCATGGAGGACCTTGCCAACCATTACGGCTGCGTGGTCCTGCCGGCGCGCCCGGCGCATCCAAAGGACAAAAGCCTTGTCGAGGATCACGTCAAACTCGTTTACCAAAGGGTCTACGCCCCATTGCGCAACGAACGCTTCTTTTCGCTGGAGGAGTTGAACAAGGCTGTGGCAGAAAAGATGTTAGCACACAACCAGAAGCGTATGCAGCAACTACCCTACACCCGCGAGGAGCAGTTCCTTGCCATCGAGAAGCCCGAGTTGCGTCCGCTTCCGAGCGAAGACTTCCAGATACGGTCCTATGCCAATCTGACGGTCGGCCCAAATGGATGCGTCTACCTGGGTAGAGACAAACATTATTATTCAGCGCCACACGCCCTGATGGGTCAATCGGTCAAGGTCATTTATACCCGATCATTGGTCAGGCTCTACAGCGACGGTGAGTGCGTGGCAACCCATCAACGCGATTACGCCCCAGGGCGCTACACCTTGGTTCGTGATCATCTGGCCTCCAACTCGCTGGCATACCGCGACCGCTCTCCGGATTATTACGTTGCCAAAGGCAGGCAGGCCACCCAGGAATTGGGCGAGATCATCACGTATATGTTCGCCACTACGAGCGTACCGCCGGAAGCCTTCTACCGCAGCTGCGAGGGACTGTTGCACCTGCAAAAGACGACGGATCCGAGCCTCTTCAGGACAGCCTGCGAAGCGGCATTGCGCCATCAGCGGTACCGATACGCCTTTATTGAGCAGCTGGTAAAAACCAAATGCAAGGGCGTTGAGCAGGTAATGCAGCTTGAGATTGAGCAAGAATGCGGCGAACTGGTCCCCGACCATGCGAACATCCGAGGAAAGGCACACTTCAAATGATACATCAACATTAAAAATCAAACGCTTATGAATGAAATCGCTAGAGAACTTAAAAGCCTCAGGATGCCAGGAATGGCACAATGTTGGCTTGCATTACAGGAAACCAGAAAGGCTGACACGTTGTCCTTCAACGACGGCTTGCAACTCTTGCTACAGTCCGAACAGGACCAGAGAAAAGAAAATCGCAATGCTCGGCTTATCAAGGATGCGCACTTTAGATACCACGTATACATTGAGGACCTGAGGTTCGACGCCGCCCGAGGCTTGGAAAGGAACCGGGTCATAGGGCTGTCTACGTGCGACTACATCCGAAAAGGTGTGCCCATCACCATCACCGGAGCCTCTGGAACCGGCAAGAGCTGGCTTGGAACGGCATTGGGATACCAAGCCTGCCTGTCAGGCTTCAAGGTGGCATACTTCAACATGCAAAAACTGTTTGAGCACATCACTATGGCACGCATCGAATCCCAATTGCCCAGGTTCTTTGACAAAATAGCGCAAACCGACCTGCTCATACTTGACGACTTTGGAATGAAAGTTCTTGATGGTCAGCAGCTGCTGGACTTCATGGAACTCGTGGAAGACAGGCACGCAAAGAAATCAACCATCTTGATCAGCCAACTTCCAGTTGCTGATTGGTACGATGTCTTGAAGAAAAATGCAACGGCTGCAGATGCAATCCTAGACAGAATTGTGCATACGGCACACCGATTTGAACTTGAAGGAGATACTTTGAGGAAAAAATAATCTATTTTTACAACGCCATGACCGATTATGCAAAAAAGTGAACGGGTATGACCGTTTTTATTGGGTGGGTATCATCCGTTTTTTCCA
>JAQUCQ010000032.1 GCA_028686145.1 Desulfuromonadaceae bacterium
GTTGCCGATATTGGCGGAAAGCATGTCGGAAAAGAGCATGCGGCCACTTTTAAAACCTACTGTATTGACGTTGGCAAGATGTTGCCGATGACGTTGATACCTTCTGCGTTGGCCAGCAGACCGGATACTCCTGTAAACATTGCAGATGTGACACTCATTGTGTTGCCTCCTTATACGTGTGAGAGAGTTAAGTTGTGTGAAACGCGTCAATCGGTCGGCGCTTCTGGGCTTCCTCTCGGAGGACCAGCCCGGTGAACAATTAATTTAAATCACTACTGCTGAGTCGATATTGGTAAAAACATTGCCCTTCATCTGGGACTTGTCCATGGCGGTTACTACCGTTCGGTTTTTAATGCTGACCACCAGCGCTGAATCTCCCATCATGACCAGAGATTCCTTTCCTCCTTTTTGAGCGACGCTGTTGACAGCCCCCTCCAGGTTAGCAAGATCATTGGCCGAAAAGTTTATGTTGCGTGCCCGAAGTCGATCTTGGGCGTGCTGTGAAAACTTGATTTCCTGTGATGGTATTTTTTGATCCAGAACCCGTGCAAACGGTGAATCTGAAGTCTGGATAGATGCCGGTTTTTGCTGCTGTGGGCGATCCATCCTGCCCGGCTGAACCGGATTTGGCATAAAAATCTGCTCTACCATACGTGTTACACCCCCATACCGATAACATCATTCAATGATACAGATGTAGCACCGATGATCAGCTGTGGCGTACTGCCGGACAGGTCGACACCATCTATTTTTCCGGTAGTGTAGGTGGTTGCGGCCAGCGAGCTGCCATCTGCCGCTGTGGCAGTCACCGCAAAGGTATATGCGCCGGCAGGAAGCAATGCGCCGCTGTTGTCATGGCCGTCCCAGGAAAAACTGTTGTCTCCGGCATTACATGATCCAAGTGCAGCAGTTCTGACAGTGTGTCCTGAGCCATCTAAAATTGAAATCTGTGCCGATGACGCCGAAAGAGGAAGGTTAAACTCCAGATCTGTCGAAGTGCTGCCGTCAAAAGTTGCGGCATTGCCGTTTGCCTTGACATCTTTGCCAATAAATGAAACGGCAGTCAGACTTATGGAATTGTTTTGCGCTGTCAACAAATCGGTCAGTGCCGTGTTACTGTTGTATGATTGCTCCACCAAAGACAGCTGTGAAAGCTGGTCCAGCATCGCGCTCGGATCCTGTGGTTTCAAAGGATCCTGATACTGCAGCTGGGCTATAAACAGCTTCATGAAGTCATCCTTGTTCATTCCCAAGGAGCTTTTCATTGCCGCTGCAGCCGCAGTCGGGTCTGTTGTTGCTGTTACAGTACTTACCATTTATTTCTCCTCGCCTTCAATAATGAATGTCGAGCATCGATTGACCTTGACGCTTCTGGTATGCCGCCTGACCGGAAGAGAGATCAGCCTGTGCAATGTGATACCCGGGTGATGTCCAGGACTGATATTGTTGTTGCTGTTTAGCCAGTTCGCGCCAGGCACTCTGGTTCTGTCCGTGATTTCCTGAACCTTTCCCACCGGTAGTAACATCAAAGGATTGCATCGTGATGTTTTGACGTGCCAGAGATTCTTTGAGGGCATCTGTATGCTGAGCAATAGCATTCCGTACGGTCTCGTTTTGGGTTGAAATTGTAACTGAAAGTTTTTGTCCCTGGAGACTCAGGTTCACTTTAATTTCACCGAGACTGTCGGGTGAAAGCGTCAATGTTATCTGATGATTCCCCGGCTTTACAACGTGCTGCGTCAAGTTCTCTTTTAGCTGCTGCACAACCTGCCCCGAAATGTCCTGGGGGGTAGTTCCGACCGAATCCGTTTTTATGGAAAAAGGTGCCACTTTCTGATGATCCATGCTCACTTGTCCACGCATCTGCTGTTCAAGCATCGTATTGTCGGTGCCGCTTTCTGATTGTTGCTGATTATTATCGTTGGTGTGCGATGTATCAGAACTCAACGCTGATCCGTGGGAAGATACAGCTGTTTGCAATGATGAAGCCGTTTCTTTGACAACATTTTGCACATCGCCAGTCCGACTGTTTTTACTTTGCATATCAAGAGCTGAATGAGCTGCCGATACTCCAGATTGAAGCACACTGGACGCAACTCCCGTTTTTTCAGCTGGCGACACGGTCACGACACCGACTTTTACTCCTTGTGATGCAGCAGGTTCGTCTGTCGGTGGGACACTGACAGCTTCTGCTGAAAGCGTTATCGGCGTTCGCACCTGTGATGTTGATTGTACTGCTTCAGATTTTTTTTGCCCCGCATCTGCTGCTGTTTGTGCCGACTCAGATGTCTTTTGCTCCACCTGAATTTTATCAGGCGAGGTTGAAACGAGAGCCAATTGAGCTGTTTCAGTTGCTGTGTTCCGTACCCCATCAACAGGAAGTGACGTAGTCTTGTTGATATCTGACATTCTGTCAGATTGTACCGGTTGCGGTGTAGTTGCTGAAGCCGTCACCACAGCAGCCGATTGTAAAAGAGGCTGCGCATGCTTATCCGCGCTTTGTGTTACAGGGAGTATTGCATTTTTTTCAGCTGGCTGCTCGGATGTTGTTTGCTGCGGTGCAGGAACGGTGACGTTCAATAATTTGCCGGATTGCAAATACGCAGCCATAGCCACCTGAGAGGCGACACCAGATGATTCGCCCTGCTTCGGTACACTATCAGCACACGCATCCGTTTTTTTCGCATCCTCTGTTGCTGGGGTGGCAGACATCGCAGCTGTGGCATCCTGCGGTGATCCATTTAGCAATGCCAGCAGTTCGACACCTGAGTCCACCGTACCAGCATCAGAAGGATGCTGGTCCTTAGCAAGCTTATTTTTATGTTGCCCCGCTTGCTCGGGATGGGATGCAACCCTCTCTTTTGCCGTATGCTGAACCCCACTCATTATCCCGGCAAACTTTCCGCCATTTTGTTGCACACCATCTGTTACCACGGCTGCGGTTGTGGATGTCTCCTGTGTGGCTGACGGTGCCGCATTACAAATTGAAGCAATATTCAATTGTCCATTAGTCATTATTTTTCACCTCCTTTCTGTTTGAATTTTCTATGGGCTTGGACATCATACTGCCCATAAAATTGTTAGCTATTAAGATTATCTTTTATCCATTTGAGAACCATCGGTTGATTAAGATAAGGGATCAACTTTAAAACCATCTTGTTGTCCAAATCATTCAGTATTGAAATAACCGCAACCTCCGGCATTTTCCCGAGAAACTGTCCTGCTTGTTCCGGGCGCATTTTCTTCAGAAGTTTCAGCATTCTCGTGCGCTTTTCGTCTAAAGTCTTTTTCTTTTGTTTCAGTGAATCATCAAGTCGTTTCTTACTTTCTTCGAGAGTTTTTACCTGCGCTTCAATCTTGGCACTCAATTTCTTCAGTTCCTGCTCTTTTGCAGCCAGAGCCGCTTCTCTATTATCCAACTGCTGACGGCGAGCATCCTGAAGTGCTTTTTCCTCGCGAGCTGCACGGGTCGCATTGATCGGCAGGTGGCTTGTTGATATCGTTTCACTGTCAGACCCTGCCTCATTCTGGACGGCAGCATTGGCAAAAACTGCAGGTAATGTATAGTGTGACAGGATGAGTACACTCCCCAATAAAAATGCCACTACAAGTATTCTATTCTGGTTCACGACTGTTTAACCTTTTTCTGAATGGATATTTCGTCAAGAAAGTTCCGTTCCTTGGTAGCTGTCTCCTGCCGGAATTCTGCGGCTTTTTTCTCTTTCAATGACTCAAGTACTTTCTTTTCCTTGCTTGCTTCCATCAAATCAAATCTTTTTTCGGTCACGATCTGGTCCAGACACTCGATCCGCTCCTTCTGTATCCTGATCTCTTCACGCTTCCGGGCAAAAAAATCCGAATACATCCGAATATCATCAATACACCCAATGTCCTGCTGACAGCGCACGTATTCGTTTGACAAAAGTTTGACAAGCTCCTCTTCACGTTTCAATTCCTGATCAGCCAGTTCAAACCCTTGTTTTGCCGCAGCAAACTCTTGTTTACGGAGTTTTTCCATCTCGCGGCGGTAAATCAGGACCTGCTCCAGTTCGAATATCTTACCAGCCATCGCCCATTACTCCTCGGTTAACAGCAAATTCAGGACTCAAACATTGATTTCAAATTTTGTACCGCTTCTTCCAGCATGACCGGATCATCTACTGCCTGTTTCATAAATGACTGCATCGCTGCAATGTGTGATACAGCATAATCTATACCGGGATTAGTCCCTGATTTGTAGGCCCCGATATTTATCAAATCTTCTGACTGACGATAGGTTGCCATCACTTCTTTGAACTTTGAAGCTACGTCCAGGTGCTCACGGGAAGCAACGTCAGTCATAACACGGCTGGCACTCGCCAGAACATCGATCGGGGGATATATGTTACGGGCAGCAAGATCGCGCGATAACACTATGTGGCCGTCCAGAATACTGCGCATCGCATCGGAAATCGGCTCGTTAAAATCATCTCCTTCAACCAGCACCGTGTAGAGCGCGGTGATGCTCCCTTCAGGAAAATTACCCGTCCGTTCAAGCAGTTTCGGCAGCGCAGCAAATACAGATGGCGTATATCCCTTGGTGGTCGGAGGCTCACCAATAGCAAGCCCAACCTCACGCATCGCCATTGCGAAACGGGTTGCCGAATCCATCATCAGCAATACTTTTTTACCCTGGTTCTTAAAATATTCCGCAATTGTCGTCGCAATGTAAGCACCGCGCATCCGTACCAAAGGAGGCTGGTCTGATGTTGCAACCACTACAACTGATTTTTTCAGTCCCTGTTCTTGCAGATCTTTTTCAATAAACTCGCGTAGTTCGCGACCACGCTCGCCAATCAGTGCAATAACATTCACATCCGCTTCGGTATAGCGGGCAATCATCCCCAACAACGTTGATTTTCCTACTCCGGAGCCGGCCATTATACCAACCCTTTGCCCCCGCCCGCAGGTCAGTAAACCATTTATACTGCGAATACCGAGGTCAAGTGGCTTACGAATCGGTGGCCGCGACATTGGATTAACCGGCAGTGCATAGATCGGATATTCTTCCTCAACGCCGATCGGCCCCTTATCATCGATTGGCTCACCCAAACCGTCGATTACACGCCCCAGCATGAGCGGGCCTACTCCCAAGGTAGCATTGTCGCGTCTCACCGATATCAGACTGTCGAGACCAACCCCACGCAACTCACCAAGCGGCATCAATAGTGTTTTATTATTGCGAAAGCCGACTACTTCAGCCGGAATCGGGTCACCTTCAGCCGGTTTTATTTCACAGATGGCGCCAACTGAAGTATCAGGGCAATACCCCTCTATAACCAAGCCGACCACTTGTGTGACCTTGCCTTGCAATCTGACAGGTTTTGCCGTTGCAAGCGCCGAATGGTATTTATCCAGGTTCAGCTTCGTGTCAGGCATATCGCATCGTGCTCATGTTATGATTCTTCACTAACAACGGCGGTGCGCTGATCAACAAAGCTCCGGAATATTTGATCCATCTGCCCGTCAAGGGAGGCATCAATGGTCCCCATGGAAGTGTCCACAAAGCAAAAACCTGTCGCAACAGACGGATCCGGCTTGAGCAGCAGTCTCTCATTAAGCAGTTCATTATGCAGCAGTTCTTCACGTCCAGAAGTGACTAGCAAGTAATCATCCGGGTTGATCCGCACGGTTATTTCTTCTCGAGCCGATAAACCGGCAAGTGCATTTTTGACTACCTCAGCCAATATTGTGCGATCCTGAGTTATCTCACGGATAATTACCTTGCGTGAAACGAGCATGACCAGATTGATTATTTCATCTTCTGATTCCCGGAATATTTTGTCCCTCAGGTTATGTATGGTTTCGCTTGATGCCCGTAATGCTTTGAAAACATTGAGAAGACCGCGCTCGGCAAGTTCCTTGCCCTCTGTGAGTCCGGCATTAAATGCCTCATTGGTTCGCTGGTTGAGATCGTCTTCGCTTATTTCAATGGTGGGCGGTCCGGCATCAACCGCCACATCCTGTGCGTCAGAAAACTGGAACAGCCCCATCGGAACGAAGCTCCCCACACCATGTTCTGCAGGAGCTGATCCACCCACCTGCCCGATGTTTCTGAAGCTGAATTCGGAGACTCCAGTACTGGCACGATCTGCCTGTTTTATGATCTTAGACGAGGACATCTTCACTTCCCCGACCGGCCAGCACAATTTTTCCTTCTTCCTCCATTTTGCGCACGATCTTGATAATCTCTCCCTGCGCCTTCTCGACATCTGAAAGCCGTACCGGCCCCATTACCTCAAGATCCTCCTTAATCATATCTGCAGCACGGCTGGAAATGTTTTTGAATATTTTCTCTTTGACCTCATCCGGTGAGGTTTTCATGGCTAACGTCAGAGTATCGTTCGACACTTCGCGCATAACGGACTGAATGCTGCGGTCATCCAAGGCAAAGACATCTTCAAAGGTAAAGAGATGCTTGCGGATTATTTCTGATAACGGCGGGCTGAGAACGTCCAGTTTGTCGAGAATCTGCTTTTCCTTGCTCCGATCAAAGTGGTTGAACATATCAACAACTTTGTCAATTCCGCCAACTTTGTAGCGTTGGGTTCCACCCATCGACTGAAGTTCCCGTTTCATGACATCGTCAATTTCTTTAAGAATTTCCGGGGATACCTGTTCAACATCAGCAATACGCAACACAACTTCGGCTTGGAGTTCCTGCGGCAAAAGGCTGATAATTTCGCTGGTCTGTTTTGATTTAAGCTTGGCCAAGATGACTGCAATAGTTTGGGGATGTTCCTGAGAAAGAAAATTGGCTATAGTTTTCGCATCCATATTAGCCAGAATATCAACCAGATCGCCATAGCTCGATGCCTGTAACTCGTCCATCAGCATCTGAGCTTTTTCTGGCCCGAGAGCTTTTTCGAGAATCTTCAGTACAAATTCATCTCCCTGAGAAAAAATACCCGCCTGTGGGTCAATTACTGCAGTAAAATCAGTAACAACATCCATGATCGTTTCACGGCTGACATGCCCAAGCAGGCCCATACTCTTACTTATTTTTTTTATTTCAGTATCATCCAGATGCTCGAAAACCTTGCCAGTTACATCATTACCAAGATAAAGCAGCAAGATAGCGGCTTTTTCAGAACCTGTCATATTATCCCTTTTAGTAAATTAGATGTTACGCGTTTAAAGGGTGAACTAGCTTGAAAACTACGAATAATCATTTATCCTCTGCAACCCAGTTCTGTAAAATCTGGGCAACCTGATACGGATCTTTTTTTGCTTGCTCAATCAAGTTCTGTTGTTCAGCCATCTGATTATTAATCAGCGCACGTTCAGCATTAGTCAACTGTTCTCCACTTGATCCAATTGCTTCAAAACTTTCAAGCGCCGGACGCTTTACCAGTCGCAGTGATGCCAGAAGCGGGCGAATCACAAACAAGACCAGCACCAAAAATCCTATTCCGATCATAAGGTTTTTAGCCAGAGACATGAAGAATGGATTGGTCCACCAGGTTGTTTTTTCAACAGTTCCACCCTCATCAGTATCCTGAAATGGGATGTTTTGAACACTTAACTGGTCACCACGTTCAGCATTATAACCGACAGCACTTTTTACCAAAGTTTCAATTTTTTGCATTTCTTCAGGTGAGCGAGGTATATATTTTGCTTTGGCAACCTGGCCTTCCTTGACAGCTGCGGGTGCTTCATACTTGCCATCAACCAGAACCGCAATAGAAATTTTACTGAGCGCCCCCACCGGCTCAATAATCTTTGCCGACGAACGGCTCACCTCGTAATTAAGAGTTTCGTCGCTCTTGGTACCACCGCCGGAGGTTGCTCCGCCTCCGGTTGGTGTACGCCCGAGGTTGGTCTGTACTCCAGGGACACCGGCGCTGGCCGTAGTGGAGGACCCTTTCTCATCTGTTCGCTGTTCGCTGCGCACAGCTATTGTATCCGGATCAAACTTCTCTTCAACCCGTTCGACCTGCTTAAAATCGAATGTTGCAGTGACACGTGCTACGGATTTTCCTCCTCCAACAATCCGGTCGAGCAATGATTGAATCCGTTCTTCAGCATTTCTGTCATATGCGCGTTCGGTTTCCTGCATCGCCGAAGTCAAACGTGCCGCAGGGTCACTATTCCCCCCCTTGCTGAGCATTTTACCGCGACTGTCAAGAATGGTAACCTGTTCAGGATCCATTCCCTCGATAGAGGCGGAAACAAGATGGACGACCCCTTGAACCTCTGAGTCCGTCAGGGTGCGGTTTGATTTCATCTTGAGGACAATTGAGGCAGTAGCCGGTCTCTCATTGTCCCTGAAAAGCGATTTTTCCGGTATAACCAAGTGCACACGTACCTGATCAACCCCGCTTAATTGCGCAATAGTACGGGATAGTTCGCCTTGCAGAGCTCGCTGGTAGTTAATCTTCTGCACAAACTCCGTCATGCCAAAGTTTTTGCGATCAAATATTTCAAAACCTACGCCGCCGCCCTGAGGAATGCCTTCTGAGGCAAGGGTCAGGCGAAGTTCATAAACCTTGTCCGATGGCACCAGAATTCCCTTACCATCAGCTGTAATTTGGTAGGGAGTTTTAGCGTCCTTCAATTTTTTGACAATTTCTCCGGCATCCTCTGAAGTCAGATTGGTGAAAAGCGGACGGTAGTCAGTGCGGTTTGCGACAAAGATTAAAATCGCGAATGCAGCTGCAGAGAGAAAAGCTACCGTGGCAATAACCATCTGCTTGCCCGGAGAGAGAGCAAAAAAAGGCTCTACTAGTTTACGAATTCCTTCTGGCATCGGTAATGTTCACTTTCCTTTGATATATGCAATGTTGTACTCAAAATTATATCCTGGAAGAGATTAAAGATACTAAACCTGCATCCGCATGACTTCCTGGTATGCTTCAAGAGCTTTATTGCGAACCTGCGCCATAAACTGGAATGAGATACTGGCCTTCTCCACTTCAATCATAACCTCATGAAGGTTTTTATTCTCTCCGCTGGCGAGTCCCTGAATTGACTTGTCTGACTGCACCTGAATATCATTAACTTTAGAGACGAGTTCGCTGAAAAACTTACCCGCACCATCCGTTGTAGCCGATGAACTGGCTTTGTCTATTTCAGGGAAGGCTTTAGACATCCCGATTCCGCTCTCAATACCTGTAGTTACCATAGTTATACCCTCGTGAGTTCTACTTCCAAATTCAAATCAAGGCACTATTTCTTCGCCTTAAAACGTGAAACTTCTTTTACACATTCAGCGAATTTCTTTATCGCTATGCATCTACGTACTACTTACCGATCTCGAGCGTTTTCATGGCCATGCTTTTGGCTGCCTGAACAGCGGTTACATTGGCTTCATATGACCGGGTGGCACTTATCATGTCAGTCATTTCTTCAATTACATTAACGTTCGGCATGGCGACATATCCTTGAGCGTTGGCATCCGGATGACCGGGGTCATATTCGAGTCGGGGAGGATTTTGATCTTCGACAATTCCGGAAACTTCCACTTTGCGCAATTGCTGAGCTGCTGCTCCATCAAGAGCCCGCTCGAACGGGCTATCAACCGGAGTAGCCGCAAAAATTGCATCCTTCCGTTTATACGGGCCTCCTTCAGGAGTTCGGGTGGCTTTTGCATTGGCAAGATTGCTCGATATCAAATTCATGCGTGTACGCTCGGCGGAAAGCGCCGACGAACTGACATTCATAGAACTAAAAAAGTCCATTTACGCCCCCCCTTTGATTGCAGTCCGTAAATCAGTAAATTTTTTGGTCAGCATTTGGACCGATGCGTTAAACATGACCTGATTTTCAGCCATTTTACCCATTTCGTTTTCAAGCTCAACAGCATTGCCGTCATTGCCTGGTGTCTTGGACGGTGTTTCAACAACCGTACCCGTAACCGACTGCACAGAGTTACCGGCAACGGCACCCCGAAGCGGAATGTGACGCGCATTGGGGATGTAAGAAGAGTGTGTCCCGGTTTCGTTGTTTTTAAGGGCCCCTTGCAACTCCTGCTCGAACTCTAGGGTCTTTGGGATAAAGTTAGGGGTTTCAGCATTGGCAATATTGGAAGCAATCAAATTTTGATTTTTAGCTCTCAGGTCGATACTCTTTCCTAAAAGTCCAATTGTGCCGTCAAAAATGCCTTCAATTTGCATATCTGCCTCCTTCCAGGATAAATCAATATTGCAAAATATATGCCGTCGTCAAACACACTTATGTGACACGACAATACCGCAGTTAACAAAATAACTGCCGGATATTACCATCTTTTCCATGCCGTTGCATCAAATACAGACCCTCATCGAGCCATTTATTTGACCAAGTCACAATATTGACTTTTTTATGGCGTGCTTACGGCAATGCTACTTCATGTCGAGAGACGCTAACGCCTGCTGGGCAAGATTTTGCCAATCCGGATCCTTGCCGCTTTTGGCAAGCTGACCGAATAGCTCTCTTGCCCGCAGTATTTTGCCTTCTTTGAGGTTAATCTGTCCCGTTCTGTAGATAAACTCGTCAGTGCGAGTATTGTCCGGCAGCTTCAGCGCAGTCTCAAACAGCTTTAAGGCACCTTTTCGGTCTCCTTGACTTTCCCTCGCGGAAGCGGCCACAAAATATGCATCGGGTAGAAGACGAGGGTCGCACTTCAAGGGTGCCGCAAGAAAAAGGTCTATCGACTTGACCGCCTGGGGATAGTAATTAAGAGCCCAGAGCGATCGTCCCAACCGATAATAGCTTTCAACACGCTGGGCATGCTCCCCCTTATTTAACAACCAGAAAAGTGTTTCCTTAACCTGTTTATATTTATCCATGGAAAAATAAAGTGCACCAAGGCGTTCCGTCATCAACCTCGCTTGAGAATTGGCGGGGAATTTGCTCAGAAATATTTTTATGGCTTTCTCGGCAGTAGCCATGTCACCAATCAGCTCAGAACCATCAGCGATTCCCGTATACAGCCCCGGAGCTATCGGAGCCGCCCAGGGACGCTCAACCATATCAGACAATAACTGAACCAATTCTATAGGGTGACCGGCTTCGTTGTAGGCCCGAGTGACTGCTGCAAGAAAGCCGGGTTGAGCAACGCAGTCTGCAAGATATTCGTGCTGCTCATCCATAAACCGCACGAGCGCTGAGGGATCTTTGTTCCAGTCCGTACGTCGATATACTTCTGCAACCAGCACTTCCCGGAGTGTTCTTACCACTGCGACGTACACACCATGCGGAAATTTTCGCTGAAAACCCATTACATGTTGCAACGCTTCGCCAGCCTCACCATGAATAGATTCAAGCAAAACATATTTAAAATGGGCTTCCTCGCGCATATCGAGGTCGCCGCTCTGCCGGGAGGCATTCAGGTAGACGTCACTGACCGCCCGGTAATTCCAAGGAGTTAATTTCAGGAATTTACTGTCTGCAATTCTCATTAAAGCCATTTGGCTTGCTTTGTTATCTTTAAAATTATCCGCTACATTTTGATAGATTGCACGAGCCTCGTACTCATGCCCCTGCCGGGCGAGAATATCGCCCATACGTACGAGCAGTGCCGGCGCAAAGTCTTTGTCAGCAAGCCGCACAACCAGACCTTCGAGCAAAGAACGGGCAGATGCAAGCTCTCCGTTCCGGGCAATACTGTCGCCGTAACAAAAAGTAATACCTGGGTTTAGGCGGAGATAATCCGGCCACAATTTTTCAGCTTCACGAAATGCTGCTAAAGCCTGAGAATATTTTTGCAGCTTGTACCATGTTTCTGCAAGTCGGTAGAGTGCCAGCGGACGAATTGGTGCCTGCTGCGACGCAAAGTGAGTAAACAACTCCTCAGCTTCGGTCAAGCGCCCTTTGTAAAGAGCAGCTTCCCCTGCCATAAAGATTTTCTGGTCATTTTCAGTAAGAAAATGCGCCAAAACCTGGCTATCTGTTGGAGAAAAAGGAATTTCCGACTTCAGTGGCGGATCGAAATCCCGCACCAGTTTTTCGACACCATTCCATATTTTTTCGCGCCCTCGCAACGATGGTTGCGGAACTCCCGGCTTAAATGAAGTACCAATATCAATTGTTATCGCACTTATATCAGGTCGAGATAGATCGCGCCATCCTGCAGTCCGGGAAATCGGGAACGTCACGAGCAGGCTGTCACCACGTTCCTTAAGAACCAAGCCGCCAATATTTTTATCAGAATAGCGTCTGAATTTTTTGAACAATGTGCCGTTTGTGTCTTGTATGACAAGACGCAGCCGATTGCCGGGGATCTCAACCAGTCTGTACTGTGGGGGGGCCGCAAGACGCACCATGAGGCGGGTAAAATCTTTTTGGCCGTAGATATCTATCCGGTAGAGATGATTCGGAATATCCGCGTATGCATGTCCAGGGGACAGTATGACAACAAGTAAGAGGAGTGGAACGCTGGAAATGAGTCTCCAACGGTATAATTGCAAAGAAGAAGCGTGTATTACTGACTTTTGAGCCATCATCAGACCTGCTGAAAACTAAACCGTCGCTATTTTGCAATAGCGGCGGACCTTTGAAGTCACATCATCGCCATTAAATGGTTTTATGATAATGTCCCGCGCTCCGTACTTAAGCGCTTTCAAGACTGCGGTTCGTGTCCAGCATTCAGCGCTCATAATAATCGGCGGTGGGGAATCCTGACGGATTGCATTAACTTTTATACAGACGGCTAACTCACGATCATCAGCATCCTGAGATCCAATGATGACCAACTTGACATTTCGTCCGGCAAACAACTCCTTTATATCTGCATTAAGCGTGCCCTCAGCAATCTGGAATCCAGTAAACGAAACCAACTCTACCATCTGCCGCCGCTGTTCTTCATCGTCCTCCAGCACAACCACGCTGTCAACACCATCGACAGCAGCAGGTGTTGACTCAGAAACTGCACCCTCTGCACTCTGAGCATCATCGCCATCGGCAGGTACTTCCTCTGATATATTCTCTGCTTCTGCTTCGGCAGCCACCGGTTGAGGGTCATACAGGTTCCCTAAAGCAACCGGAATCAAAACATCAAGATGGTTCATTTCCTGTCCCGGCATGTCCAGTTTGGAGCGGAACATCAGATAATCGCCATCCGGAAGCGGTTCTTCAGGACTTATTTCGTCAATCTCGGGGACATATTTCTTGGGCGGCAGCAGCTTAAGCCGGACTTTGTTCGCAAGTGTCCCCTGAAAAACGGTATTGAGCGCCCCGTTTACCATATTGGCAATTTCAGAGAAAGCGTCTATATCATCGGTCTCTATGATTGAGAGCCGCTTTTTTTCCTGAATACGTGCCGGTGGGATACCGAGCAGAATGCTGCTCATGACAATGGCATCACGCAGCGAAAAGACAAGATAGAACTGCCCGCAGTAAGCTTCACCTGAGTCGACACCGAGAACAAAGCAGCCGTCGTCAAGCACTCCAAAATAAGAGCTCTTGCTTGTCGATAGCGAGTCGGCCAGGGCGATGGAAAGCTCCTGCCCCAACAGCATGCCGCTTTCTTCACCGGCCTGCTTCAGAGCAGTTTCCAGCATTCCATATAGAGTTGTATATCCATCCATCAGATTGTGTCTTCCGGTGCCAGATTCAGAATTGACCGCCACACATTATGGCAGCCGAAGAGGTAAAACGACAAGGCTAATCTTCCTTCTTCAGCGTAATCCCAACCAATAGTGTGTGTTCTTCAACCGTAAACGGAACGACGACACAGTCGTTGTCGGAAAGCGAATTAACAGTATAGTCTTCTCCCGAGATCACGGTCGGAATCGACAGTTTTACATCCAGTCCTCCCTTTGAGAGTACCTGCTTGACACTGCCACCAAGCATATTGGCAATTTCTCCAATAGCATCATTGAGGTCTTCGTTAACCTCATCACAATCAATACCAAGCATATTGGAGGTTATTTTCAGCGCCAATGCAACCGGACAGTGGATAGAAATTACTCCGGAATATGTTCCAGCAAAACCAACCATCCCGGTTATACTACATTTAAAGCGGCTGACCGGTTCCTTAAGCGGGAAGCTGTCAACCACCTCCATCATGACCATAGTAGAGAAGACCTCTTTGGTCGCATTGATCACATAACCCGCTACCTGCTCTTCAGTAAAGCTGGTCGACCGGGAGATGTCCGGATTAAGCGTCATAGCAACCCTCCCAGCTTTTCCTGGAGCTGGTCGGGAGTAAATGGCTTTTTAATGCTGTCACTTGCACCACTCGACATAGCTTCCGCAATAATCTCCTCGCCACCTTCCGTGGTGATCATGACAATGGGAGTTGTATTGCCATTGGCACGCACCGCCTTGACAAACTCAAGACCGTCCATGTTCGGCATATTGATATCAGACAGAATCAGCTGAATGGATTTCCCGGACGCAATTACTCCCAGCCCTTCAATACCGTCGCCGGCTTCGTAGATTTCATCAACGGTAAGGCCTGCCTGGCGAAGAGATCTCGAAATAATTTTACGCATGGTGGACGAATCATCAACAATCAGAATATTTGCCATTACAGTGTGCTCCTTTTTAGTAATTTTCCATAACGGTATGGATGAGATTCTGTGTGCATTAACCGACTGCCCGTTCAAATCAGAGCGGTCAGGATTATAACTGTTTTTTTCTTCAGTGCAACCGTGTAGTGATGATAGCCACTATATATTTTAACAACCAGCGATCATTACCGCCTGCCGCAGAAAGCGCTCGACTTGATCCAAAGTTCCTGCTTCGCTGTACAGGCGCAAAACCGGCTCAGTTCCAGACGGACGGATCAGCAACCAGTCTCCGTTTTCAAAAATGAATTTGAAACCGTCACTGAAATTGGTGGCCACAACCTGCTGGCCATCAATCGCCGTCGGGGGATGTAAGCGCAGTTTTGCAATCAATTGGTCCTTGGCATCATCCTCGATACGGCGATCAATCCGACGGTAATAGAAATGCCCGATGTCGTCCATCGTTTCATTAAGTAACTGCCGCAGCCCCTTGCCATTGACCGCAATAGCCTCCAGCAGCAGCAATCCAAGCAGGATCCCGTCGCGTTCCGGGATATGGCCTTTCACTCCAAGCCCTCCAGACTCTTCTCCCCCCATGAGGATATCCCGCTCCAGCATCAGCTCACAGATATGCTTGAATCCGATTGGCGTTTCAAAGAGCTCCACGCCAAATTTTTCAGCCAGAAGATCCACCATGCGTGTTGTCGAAACCGTCTTAACCACCGCTCCGGTCAATTTCTTATATTCGATCAGATGCCGCAGGATTACGGTAAAAATACAGTGGGAAGAGAAAAAATCACCATTTTCATCAACGGCACCAATCCGGTCGGCATCTCCGTCAAGCGCAAGACCAACCAGATAGTTTCCGGTTTTGATCAGTGCTGATAATTCCTGCAGGTGCTGGCCGATTGGTTCGGGTGGCTGACCACCAAACGAGGGGTTTTCACTGTTGTGAATTTCGTCAACCCCGGGGAGCAGACGTGGTACAAAACCGCTACCGGCACCGAACATCGGGTCTACGACCGCTCTAATCTCGGCCTTCGCGATCAGATCAAGGTCGACGTAGCGGCTGATCTGATGAAAGTATCCTTCACAAGGGTCAAAAAGTTCGATAGTTCCCTTTTTCAGTGCCTCGTCATACGGAACTGCTATGACACGACGCTCGTTCTCCTGGTTATATGCAACGATTTCTTCGAGAATTCTGGTTGTGGTAGGGAGGGCGGAACCACCAAAAGCTTCTTTCACTTTAAAACCGTTATATTCAGGAGGATTATGGCTGGCGGTAATCATCACACCAGCTCCGGCACCACTTTCACGTACAGCCCAGGAAACTGCCGGCGTCGGGGCATAATCCTCTGTCAAACGGACGTGGATACCATTTCCAGCCGCAATTTCTGCCACCCGCCGGGCAAAATCGCGTGATAGGAAACGGCGGTCATAGCCGATTACCAGCCCTTTATTTCCCAAACCCTCACGATTCAGATAATCCATGGTAGCCTGATCCACCCGCGAAAGATTCTCAAAGGTAAAGTCCCTGGCGATTACACCCCGCCAGCCATCGGTGCCAAACTTGATACGCATCATTCCTCCTCACACAATTATCTCACTTCTGCTGGTCATCCATCCACTGAAGCCACACCAGTACTTCCGCTACGGCCCGATAAAGCTCGGGAGGAATAAACTGATCGGTGTCAACCTGCATCAGCAGTTTTACCAGTTCCGGTGATTCGTGGACATATACGCCCGCCTCATGGGCACAGGCG
>JAQUCQ010000346.1 GCA_028686145.1 Desulfuromonadaceae bacterium
ATGCTGGAAAAAATCTTTGAACCGTTTGTGCAGGCGGACGGTTCGTTTACCCGTCGCCATGAAGGGGTAGGGCTTGGACTCGCAATTGCCCGCCAGAATGCCTTGCTGTTGAACGGCCAACTGTGGGCCGAGCATGTGCCAGCCGGTGGCAGTCGATTTAACGTCACCTTCAAAATCAATACTCCACACATAGAAGGAGAACTCCTGTGAAATGTTTGATTGCTGAGGATCATCTGCTGTCCCGCCGTATTTTAAAAGAGCTTCTTCCTCCTCAGTTTGACTGCGACATTGCTGTGAACGGCCAGGAAGCAATTGACTCATTTCAACTGGCACATGAGTCGAAGCGCCCCTACGACGTAATTTTTATGGATATTATGATGCCGGTTGTCGACGGAATGGAGGCGTTGCAGTGCATCCGCACTCTGGAGCGGAAAATGGAAATCCCGCATGCTCTTGCGGTAAAGGTTGTCATGACAACCGCACTGGACGACCCGCACACGGTTATCAGGTCTTTTAACGAGTGCGAGGCAGACTCCTTTATTATCAAGCCACTCACCAGGTCCAAGCTGGCAACTGAGTTGCGCAAACTCAATCTGTTACAATAGGCGGTACAACTTTATGGCGTTTCATACCTCTTCACAGAATGAAAACAACAATCAGCTCATCAATTGGCGGAACATCATTGTTCCTGCAATTGGAACATTGCGGAAGATGGCCGGAACAACTGAAGACGAATTTCTGCAGATCGGATCGCAACTGCAATCATTCTATCAGCGCTCGGCCGACATATCCGCCATGGCTAATCAGCTGGTCTCTGTCGTTTCGGGTGAAAATGTTAGTGCCCTGACATCCCGGCTGCAGCAGATGATGGATGCCATGGGGGACTATCTGGACAAGGCCCGCACCCGCAGCAATGAAAGCTGCAGTACTCTGGAACAGGTCCAGACTCTTCTGGATAAACTTTCCGAGCCGCTACAGGGCTTCCAGAAAATGAATAAAACACTTCGGATGCTGAGTATTTCTACCAAGATCGAAAGCTCCCGCTTGGGCGAACTTGGCAGCGGCTTTGTTAACCTGGCCATGGATGTTGAAAAACTATCCCATCAGGTCAATGAAAAATCGGCCGCAATCCTCGCTCACCGTCAATTATTGGCAACCCTCATCACTGAAAATCTGTCCGTAGTCCGTGCAACAGAAGCCAAACAGGATCTCTCCGTATCAGCAACGCTCAAAGATACATCTGCAAACCTTGCAGAGCTTGTAGCGGTCAATGAACGCTGCACCGAGTTCGGCACTACTGCGGCAATCATATCGGCAGAAGTAACCGATAGCATCAGTGAAGTTGTCTCCTCCATGCAAATGCATGATATGACCCGCCAGCAACTTGAGCACGTTGTCGAAGCGCTGGAGTGTCTCACGAGTGAACTGGCCGATTCAAAAGCCTCTGAGATGGATAGCAGCAAAATGATCGTCGAAACTGGCGATGTTTGCGAACTCCAAGATGCTCAACTTCGCTTTGCAGCCCATGAGCTGTACGCCGCCGTCTGCACAATCGTTGACAACCTGCGCGAAGTAGCCCGAAAACAATCCGTAATAGCACAGGAAATCATGACAGTTACCGGCGTCGCCGACTCAGACTCAGGTGGCTCTTCATTTGTCGAAGTCATGAGCCAGGGGATGGCCTCGATAACCGCCGTCCTGACCGCATGCGCCTCGGCCGATCAGAATATGTCCGCTACCATGAAAAAGGTAGCGCAAACTATTGATGAAATATCTGCCTTTGTCACTGATATAGAGGCAATCGGTTCCGAAATTGAATTGATCGCCCTTAATTCCCAGGTCAAGGCGGCGCTTACCGGTCCGGATGGAGCTGCTTTAGGCGTATTGGCCGAAGCAATCAAGCGACTTTCTGACGAAGCCGTACGCCAGACCGATTCGGTTGGCGAAACCCTCACCGGCATACACGCTGTTACGGAGTATCTGCTGGCCGACTCAGAAAATGAAGAAGATCAGCTTGGCACCCGCATAATCACAATGCAGGATGAATTGAGGCTGATCCTGAACACTATGGGAACAATGGATGCGGAGATGCGTTCAGTGCTGTCCGGTCTGAATGAGCGGGTATTCACTCTGACGCAGGATGTTGAAGAGACCACTGCCGGCGTTGATGTTCATGAACGAGCACAGATGATGGCTGATGGTGTCCTCGCTGACCTGGAGCGTATCGTAACCCAATCGCGCCAGATTGAACCGGCTAGCAGTGAGTTCAAGGAGAACCTGCGGCACATGGAAGAGCATTATACTATGGAGAGTGAACGGCATATTCACGAAGTGCTTGCCCGTAAGCGAAGCGGCCAGAATGTTGTTGACGTCCAGAGTCTGACGAAGAGCAGTGCGGATGATTCGGAATTCGGGGATAACGTGGATTTATTTTAATCTATATGCAGTTGTTCAAGTATATCTCAAAATCAGACGCTTCAATACATAGATGTATTCTAAATGTAGCTATTTAAATATAATAACTAAATATTTTTTATTTACTTAAAAAAATTTATTAATTATTATCTTTGCAGTCCTCAGTATCCTCATGATGAAATCCTTACCTATTTAGGGAGTCCGGCATGCAACTCAACAGCTCAGTCCGTGAAAACGGCGAAATTATTGTCACCAGCGGAAACAGCCTGACAATCGAAACTGCCGCTGAATTTTCGCGCATTGTTCGCGAAGCGCTGGAAGCGTCAAGAAATGTAGCGATCGAATTTGATCCTGCCGTCGAAATTGATATCACCGGCGTGCAGGTTCTCTGTGCGGCTTGTAAGAGCGCTGCGCGGGACGGCAAAGAGTTTTCATATCGTGGTCCGCAGCCTCGGGCACTTGCCGAAATTATCAACAGTAGCGGTGCAGAGCGCAACGCGGTTTGCAAGCATAACAACAATTCAACGTGTGTATGGTTTGGAGGAGGTAACTAATGGCAAAAGTAATTATGACGGCCGATGATTCGGCCAGTGTGCGGCAGATGGTGGCATTTACCCTTAAGCAGAACGGCTACGAAGTGGTTGAGGCGGTTGATGGCCGGGATGCCCTCAATAAGCTGAATACACAAAAAGTCGATATGCTGCTGACTGACCTGAATATGCCCAACATGGATGGCATCGGCCTCATCAAGGGCGTTCGTGCCGGAACTCTCAATAAGTTCATTCCGATAGTCATGCTGACAACCGAGTCAAATGATACCCGGAAAGGCGAGGGCAAAGCCGCAGGCGCCACCGGCTGGATCGTCAAACCGTTTAAGCCGGAGCAGTTAATTGCGGTAATAAAGAAAGTATTGGGCTAGAAGCAATTTTGAATTATTGATTTTGAATTTAATCCAAAATTTAAAATACAAAATCCAAAATGAGACTTTAGGGGTGTCACCTATGATGGAAGAAGCAATTGCAACCTATCGCGACGAAGCCGGCGAATTGCTGGCCGAACTGGAAACATCGCTGCTTGATCTTGAGGAAACGCCGGATGATGATGATCTGATAAATCGCGTTTTCCGGGCCATGCATACCATCAAGGGCTCAGGTGCGATGTTCGGTTTTGACGAAATTGCTTCTTTTACTCATGAAGTTGAAACTGTTTTCGACATGGTGCGTAATGGCAAGATGACTGTCACCAAGCGCCTGCTTGACCTGACGCTCAAATCGCGTGATCACATTTCATATCTGCTTGGTTGCCAGCTTGGTGAAGCGGTTGATCGTAGCGCGGGGGATGAGATTATTGCCGGCCTGCGTCAGTTGGTGCCGCAAGCGGATATTCCGCAAAAAGGCTCCGAAGAGGTGGCGGCGCTAGATCTCCCGCCG
>JAQUCQ010000347.1 GCA_028686145.1 Desulfuromonadaceae bacterium
AGCGGCTACACAAAGGATGTGGTGGTCACTCAAGGCGGGCTGGATGAGAACATGAATTACCTGGCAAAACCTTTTACTCCCAAAGAGCTGCTGATGAAAATTCGTGAGGTGCTTGATAATGGGTAACAACAGTAACGGTAAAATATTTGTGGTTGATGATGATCGTTTTGTCCTTGAGAGCGTCACAACGCTGCTGACCGAATTCGGATTTTCGGTGCGCGCTTTTTCAAGCGGTCAGGAAGCGGTCAGGCAGTTTGTGCTGGAGCCGGTTGATCTGGTACTGACGGACATCAATATGCCGATCATGGATGGACTTGAACTGCTGGAAAAGATCCGTTTTCTTGACAGGGAAACGCCGGTTGTGCTGATGACGGCATATGCTGATCTGGATGTGGCGGTTAAGGCAATCCAGAAAGGTGCGTTTGATTTTATTATAAAGCCTTATCGTCCGCCGGCATTGGTTCATACGGTTGAGAAAGGGGTCAATTTCAAGCGGTTGACCCAAATCGAAAAGAACTACAAGGCCGAGTTGGAACGTATGGTCGCAACCCGAACAGCCGAACTCAATGCCGCGCTTGGCGAGATCACCCACATGAGCCGGGAAATTATCGAACGGCTGACCGCCGCCGCCGAACTACGTGACGAAGATACCGGCCAGCATATTTTGCGGGTAGGCTTGTATGCCAAGCATCTGGCGCTTCATTTAAATATGCATGACAGTTTTGTGGACGATATTTCGGTGGCCAGTACCATGCATGATGTTGGTAAAATCGGCATTCCCGATTCGATTCTTCTAAAAGCGGGTGCGCTGACGGCAGGGGAATTTGCCATTATCAAACAGCATACAACCATCGGCGAGCGTATCCTGAAAGGATCTCCTCACAGCATGCTCAAGATGGGAGCAGTCATTGCCGCGACGCATCATGAACGCTGGGATGGTACTGGGTATCCGGCTGGTTTGAAAGGAGAGGAAACGCCTTTAGAAGGGCGGATCGTCATGATTGTTGACCAGTATGACGCCTTGCGCAGCAGTCGGGTCTACAAGCCGGCGTATGACCACGCCAAAACCTGTAATATCATTTTGAGTGGTGATGGTCGCACGTTGCCACAGCATTTTGATCCGGAAGTGTTGACGGCATTTGACGAAATCAAGGAAGATTTTGCCGGAATTTACGAGAAAAGTCAGGGAGGAGCCGTGCCTGGATGATCGTGGAACGGCACGTAAAGGTGCGTTAAAGAATTATCTATCCAGATCTGCCAATACAAAATCGACCGATCCGAGGATCGCCAGGAAATCGGCAACCAGCCAGCCGCGACTCATGATCGGCAGAACCTGGATATGTGGGAAACTGGGGGTCTTGATGCGGAGGCGATACGGGATTGAAAGGCCGTCTGATACAGCAAAGTAACCATTTTCTCCCTTTGGTGCTTCAATTGCAGAATAGTTTTCTCCGCGTGGAGGAGCCATGCCGCGGGTGCTATTGACAAAGTGATGGATCAGAGATTCGATGTTCTCCAGCGCGTCACGTTTTTGTGGCAGTACATATCGATAGTCGTCAGTAATATAGCGTCCCTCCGGCATCTCGCGCATGGCTTGTTCTACAATCCTGAGCGATTGTCTGATTTCCAGCGTCCGCACCAGATAGCGCGCCCAGCAATCGCCACCCTCGGCGGTCGGCACTTCAAAGTCAAAACGATCATACCCACCGTACGGCATTTTGCGCCGCAGATCCCACTCAAAGCCGCACGCCCGAAGGTTGGGGCCTGTTACACCCCACTCTTGTGCATCCTGAAGCGAAATTTCACCGACACCCTGCAACCGTTTACGGAAGATCGGATTGCCATTAATCAGTTGTTCGTATTCTTTCAAGCGGTGCGGCATCCATTCAAGCAGGGTACGTACCGGCTCCTGCCAGCCGTCCGGCAGGTCTTCGGTAACACCGCCGATACGGAACCAGGCGGGGTGCATTCTTCCGCCGGTAATCATCTCAACAATATCAAAAATTTTCTCCCGGTCGGTAAACGTATAGAAAACCGGCGTCATTGCCCCCACGTCTGCTGCAAATGTTCCCAGCCAGACCAGGTGGCTGGCAATACGGAACAGTTCTGACAACATGACACGGATATAGATGGCCCGGTCCGGTACGGTAATGTCGCAGAGTCGTTCAACCGAATTGACGTAGGCCAGGTTGTTCTGCACGCCGGACAGATAATCGATGCGGTCGGTGTACGGAATAAACTGATTCCAGTGCTGCCGCTCGGCGATTTTTTCGGCACCGCGATGGTGGTAGCCGATATCAAAATCAATATCGCGAATCTCTTCGCCGTCCAGCTTGAGAATGCAGCGGATTATGCCATGGGTGCCGGGGTGTTGCGGCCCCAGGTTGAGAATCATCTCTCCCTCACTGATCCGTTCAAAAAAATCCGAAGCAGGGAGCGGAGTGTGACGGCGGGCGTCCTCAAGCGTATAGGGTTTCATTTCGGTGGCGCGGAAGGGGTGGTTTTTCCTGAGCGGGTGTCCTTCCCAGTCGTGCGGCATCAGAATTCGGCGCAGGTTGGGGTGTCCGCTAAAGCGGATACCGTACATGTCGTACACTTCCCTTTCGTACCAGTTGGCCGCAGGAAAGACGGAGGTGACGGAAGGCATGTCGGGCGTATCGCCGCTCAACTCGGTTTTGATGCGGATATAACCGGGTTGGTCAAACGAAAGCAGGTGATAGTTGAGAGTAAAATCCTGATAGTTGCCCCGCTCCCGACGGCAGGAATCATCAACGGCGGCAATATCCTCCAGGCGCTTGAATGAAGGGCCGGAACGGGTTTTAAGATACTTCAGCACTGCGGGGACATGGGCAGACGGAGACCGTAGTGTTAGCATGTCGGTAGAGGCCGGGTCGACGGAAACCTGACCTTTAAATAGCTGCCTGATCTCTTCAGGAACGCCAAAATCCGGGAAGTCATGGCGCCGGGCTGGTGGTCGCCAGATCTCGTCAGAACGGGGCTGAAATGCCGTAGGGTGTCCTGCTGCCGTGCCACGGATGCTGATCGCTTCCATGCCCGGTCCACGGGTGTCATTGAATTTCGTTTCACCTGGCACCAGTACCGGTACGGTCGTCCCCTGCCAGCCACCCTGCATATGCAGCACCGGCCGAGCCGGGCGCTCACCGGTTCTGATCTTCTCCTGCAGCAGCATTAACCCCTCCATAAATGCCTCGGGCCGGGGTGGACACCCCGGGACATACACATCCACCGGGAGAATCTGATTGATCCCCTGAACGACGCTGTATACATCGTACATTCCGCCAGAGTTGGCACAACTTCCCATCGACATCACCCAGCGGGGTTCGGCCATCTGTTCATAAAGATGTAGAATGGAGGGGGCCATCTTGACAAAGGGAGTGCCGGCGATCACCATCAGGTCCGCTTCACGAGGCGTGCCACGAAGTACCTCTGCCCCGAAGCGCGCTAAATCATGGCGAGAGGTGAATGAGGTCATCATTTCGACAAAGCAGCAGGAAAGACCGAAGAACATCGGCCAGAGAGAATTGGCGCGTCCCCAGTTGATCATATCATCGAGGCGGGTGAGAAGTATATTCTGGGGGATTTCGTTATCCACGTTTCACGTCCCCTTCACGGGAAGGCCCCCAATCCAGGCCCCCCTTTAGCCAGAGCCAGGCCAGGCCGGCAAACAGGATCGTAATAAAAACCGTAATCTGGACAAGTCCCACAATTCCCAACAAATCCCAGGCAACGGCCCAGGTAAAGATAAAGGCGGCTTCGACATCAAAAACAATGAAAAAAATTGCTACAAGATAAAATGGC
>JAQUCQ010000348.1 GCA_028686145.1 Desulfuromonadaceae bacterium
ACCCCCTATTTTGCTGACAGGGGGTGCCATGTCAGGATATATGAAGAAGCACGGGCGCTGACAGAGCTGGGACACGAAGTCTTTATTGTAACATACCATCTTGGCCGTGATATGCCAGGGGTGCGCGTGGTCCGGATACCGCATGTGCCATGGTACAGCAAGCTGGAAGCGGGTCCGTCATGGCACAAACCGTATCTTGATATACTCCTGTTGTGGAAATCTTTCACTGAAGCCCGTTCATTCCGTCCCCATCTGATTCATGCCCATCTTCACGAAGGAGCCTTGATCGGCTCTGTTCTCAAAAGTCTGCTACATATCCCTCTGTTGTTTGATTATCAGGGGAGTTTAAGTGGTGAGTCACTTAATCATGGTTTCTTCAGCACGACATCATTTCTGGCGAAAGTGTTTAAACGGCTCGAGCATTTTATTGACCGCCGAGCGGATTCCATAATAACCAGTTCTGAAAAAGGCCGCCAAGAACTGCTACACGATTGGGGAATAATGCCTGAGAAGGTGACCAATCTGATCGATGGCGTGGACACGGAAATATTCCGGCCGCACTCTAACTGCGAAGCACGCCGTGAACTCGGCATTCCTGATGATGTGAAGCTGGTTGTCTATCTTGGTTTGTTCAATAGGTATCAAGGTCTTGATCTTTTTTTGGATGCCATTGCTCTTATTAAGGGCAAAGCTCCGTATGTCCGGTTTTTATTAATGGGTTTTCCTGACAAGGAATACCATCAGAAAGCCGTGGATATGGGAATTGACGATATAATCACGTTCACAGGTCGTGTGAGTTATGACCGTGCCGCTTTTTTTCTGAGTGCAGGGGATCTTGCGGTGTCACCAAAGTTGTCACAAACCGAAGCCAATGGGAAATTGTTTAACTATATGGCCTGTGGACTGCCGACAATAGTATTCGAGAACAACATTAACCGGGAGATACTAGGGGATGACGGGATATATGTTGAGCATGGTGATACGTCTTCGCTGGCGGATGCTATCGTTTCAACGATACATAATAGTGATCTTATGATTTCATTGTCAAGGCAGCTCCGGGAAAGAGCAATAAGATTACATTCATGGAACGCCAGATCAAAGCAGTTGGTGGCGGTCTACCGGACTTTGCTGACATAGCCGTCGGATATTTTGCGCAATGAAAATTGCATTATGTGCTAAAAAACATTGACACCAATAGTATGATTTGCTATATAACGAAGCCTCGCAAGCGGGAATAACTCAGTGGTAGAGTGCGACCTTGCCAAGGTCGAAGTCGCGGGTTCGAATCCCGTTTCCCGCTCCAAAATAACACAATAGTTTCATGCAGTTGAGCTGTGTAGCCCTGAACTCTCCCCGTACCTCTACCGACGGATGATTTCAGGGCTTCGGCTTTCTGGTTAGTAGGAGTTTCATGCTGCCAGCTCTACGACTTCAGTTTCATCCGCATTCGTCTCGAATTTACTGAAGTCGAGAACTTTCACTTTAAATGTGCGAATGAAATCAGCCCCGAAGTATTTTAATATTTGCTCTGCGTCATCTTCCAAACCTTCCACGTAGTTTCCGTACACTTCATAAATCATCTGTTTGCTGCCATGGCCCATCATGCTGACCATTTTGTTGTGATCAGTCTGAATGGTCAATCCCCACGCAGCAAATGTATGACGTGTAACATACGGCTTTTGGTATGGAATTCCAGCTTTTTCAAAAGCCTTTGTCCAAACCGTCTTTTTGAAGGACGCATAGTCAAACTCTGAACCATCCTCCATTACGAAAACGTAGTCAGTTTTGGAAAGCTGCATTGCTTTCTCCAGCCGTATCCAGATTGCCTGAGTAATCGGGATTTTTCTTTTGCGATACCATGTTTTCAGTTTTTCCTTTTCCACGTCGAGAACAATGGAATTCTGAATAGTGATATACTTCTTCTCTATATCGCACTTTCTCAGCCCTCGCAGCTCAGAAGCAATCATACCTGTCATAATCATAAGTTCCATGACAGGGCGGTAGAAGTCAGGCACATGGCTTAGAATCTTCATCCATTCATCGAACCGCAGCACAACAGGTTGTTTCTTCTGGCTTTTAGGAAGTTTTTTACCGATTGTCTCAAATGGACTGCGAATATTCCACCTGAATTGATCGCACGCATCATTCCAAATTGCGCGAAGCGGAATAAGAATATTGCTGATGCGCGAGCGGGAAAGGCGTTTTCCCTTGTTTTTGCCATCTTTCCAGACGAGTTTGGCTACAAATTGCTGCAATTCGGTGCTTGTCAATTGATAGAACGTCATCTGCTGGAAGTACGGCAAGAGCCGCTGGTCAATAGCCTGCTCGAAATCTCGACGCTTCGTAGCGGAATCGAAGGTAGGCATCATCTTTTCGCGCCACTTTTTGACATAATCGCCGATTGTAACTTGATGAGCCTCTGGTCTGAATTCGCGTCCTTCCAGGCGTGAGAAGAAGACCTTTTCTTCTTCGGTTGCATTTGGAAAGACTTCTACAAACTTGAAAGTCTGTTTTTCTATACCCCCACCGATTCTGTTCAGAAACTTTATGACTCGCTCACGATTTTCAACGGTGTCATTCAACCCCGTAGATTTTGTGATTCGGCGGCTAAAATAATGAAAGTCCACATAGAGTTTCTTCGAGTGTCTGAATGTTTTGATACTACCGAACTGCTGCTTCTGCTCGTCAAGATTAACGAGTGCCATATTTGCTTTCATTTAATCGTCTCCTATAGCTATTTTCCTCCCCTCGCTTTTCGTTAGTCCAAGGGGATGATATCGTATCAATTGTGCTAATTCAACCAATCTGGGTTGATATGTAATCCTTTTTCTTTTGAAGCTGTTACTAATGTGTTCTGAACCTCAGTGGGAGTTTCAGTAGGCTGACTTTTCTCGGTTACTTCGCTATTAGTGGAATCTTCCAACAGTTTCTGAAATAAATCCGATCCCCATACGAAGCGGATAGTGTTGCCGATTTTGATAAAATGCCGACCTGGCAGCAGGTGCCCGGATTTGATCCAGTCATATAACGTGGTCCGACTAACCAACATCCGCTCAGCAAATTGCTCAATAGTCAGCATTTCTACCAGAAAATTATTTTCACAAACTGAGTGTTTCATACTTAGACCTGGTACAAGATTGTTGTTCAGAACGTGTATTATTGATTTAGTCCAAAAATTATCCGTGCCCATTCCGATGACAAAATGTCTTCATCATGTTTCTCATACTCTAGGAGTCTGTCGGGCGTAACCCGATAGCCTTCTTTTTAACTGCTCATCTGTTTAACTTACTGATATTATTTGGTTTCAATATTGTTTTCGCTTGTGTTACTCTGTCTTGGCGTGCTATATTCCCTTTGTAAAACAGCAGGTTAAGCAAGGGGTGATGCGCATGAAGATTACATTTCTTGAGGTTGACAGAAATACTCAGTATCTGTTGCCTCCGTTAGTTCAGGACTGGCTTCCTGAAGGCCATTTGGCCCGTTTTGTTGCCGACATTGTAGAACAACTCGATCTTCGCTCTATGAAAGCATCGTCTGACCCTCCTTAATATATAGATCAGAGCACTGTCCGGCAAAATTGGTTGTTCCTGGCAATTCAGGGCCTTTCTTTAGCTGTATATTAAACGTATGAATAACAAAAACCACCGTATCTAGTTGAAGATATGGGTGTTTTTGTGCGTAAGAATGTTTGTAAAATATAATATTTGGGCAGGACTATTATCAGTCTCTGGCCTTGAATTTGGAGGATGATTTAACACTCAAGATTGTATGGAAGATGTTGCGATGGCTGTGAACCGTATTTGGTGTTTGCCC
>JAQUCQ010000349.1 GCA_028686145.1 Desulfuromonadaceae bacterium
CTCAACAAAACTAATATGGAACTTGACCGAATCCCTTCACCTTTTAAAGCCGGGTTGATAGACTTTTCAAAACCGCTGGTCTATTACGAAACATCGCGCGGCTGTCCGTTCTCCTGCGCGTTCTGTCTTTCATCGGTGGAGGGGGCGGTACGTGCCTTCAGCCTGGACAGAATAAAGGAAGATCTCCTGTTGTTAATGAGTACCAACATCTCTCAAATAAAGCTGGTAGACCGAACTTTTAATTATGACGCCGGGCGCGCGGATATGCTCTGGGAGTTCATTCTGGAGCATAACAGGAACAGCCATTTTCACTTTGAAATTTCTGCCGACCTTCTGACCAACCATAACCTGAAGGTTCTGGCCCACGTGCCCGAAAATACATTCCGCTTTGAGATAGGGATTCAATCCGCTTCGCAGTCAACGTTGGCACACGTGAAGCGCAGCGCCGATTTGCAGCGCATTTTCACCAATATACGGCGGCTTATGGTTGAAACAAGGATAGAATTGCATCTGGATCTCATTGCGGGTTTACCGGGGGAAAACTACGAAGGCTTCCTTGAGTCTCTACAGACTGTTGCCGACCTGCACGCCCATGATTTACAGATCGAACCGCTTAAACTACTGAAAGGTTCTCCAATGCGCGAAATTGGCCATCGCGAGGGATATAGTTTTTCAGAGTTTCCCCCTTATACAATCTTGTGCAACCCATGGCTATCATATGAAGATATCTGCCGAATCGAAACAATCGGGCGGTTGCTGGACTTGTTCAACAAACATGGCGGGATGACTGCCGCGTTCCGGATTCTGCAATACCGCAAACAATTCTCCGGCATTCTTGACCATATGGCGCGCCAGGCAGGCAACCAAAACCTTTCCAATCTCTCCTGCCGAAAGGTTTTCGAACTTTTTGCACGCTTGGCAGAATCACTGCCAGATTCATGTGACAGTGCCGCACTTCATGATGCTCTCTTTTTTGATTACTGCCGAAGCGAAATGCCGCTGATGGGTAAACTCCCATCCTTTGCCGTTGATAACCAGAAAAAATGTTCCTGGCCCGCACTCCGCGATCTCCCGGACGGACTGAATCTACCACCTGACAGCAGGGTCAAGTCCTTTCGCTATGAATTCAGACGTGATTATCGACCAGAACAGGAGAACAAAGAACCGGTAACGGTGACGTTTATCTATATATCAGGAGAAGGCCGCGGCCTGCAGGTGGTGGTGAGCACGGCCGGCAGCACATAAGCATGAGCTCAGTATGAGCATAACTCATTGTGCCACAGGACCGGCTCCATTGTTACATCTTGGCCCAGGTCAGCCAGCAGACCGTCCATATCTTCAACGAAACCGGGCATTATGGCTATACGGATAATTCCGGCCTTATTATCAACGGTGCTCATGACATTCATCCCTTCATACGCCTCAAGGATAAACTTGAGATAGACCATGTCGCGATGGGCAACTTTGAAATAGCGGCAGATCATTGCGTTATGCTTTTCTACTGTTACATTTTTGTCCATTTTGATTCCAGTTATACAAAGTTTGACAGACTGGGAAGTGTAACAGATTTGGTTAGTGTGTAAACGGCAAAGTTTTGATTATTGACAAGAAACTTGACAGTGTAACCAGGAGGAGTATAACAACCCCACTAACAGCCGAGATCCGTACTACAAGCGGATGCGGGGGACCCGATCAACTGGGGCGTATTCCGGCAAATCACCGGATAGGGAACTTCCAATCCCAAGCCCGTCAGCTAACCTCGTAGGCAAATGGAAGGGCACAGTTACGGGCAAAGGCCGCCGGTTCATCCGGCGTTTTTGCGTTTTTGACTGTCAGCCCCTACAAGCAATTCTTGCAGGAGGCACTCTTATGACGCAACACGATGCAGGATCCTATTGGGGTGGAATCGTAAAATCAATGGGCCTGGTGTTCGGAGACATCGGCACCAGCCCTATTTATACACTCACCGTTATCATAACACTTACCAGACCTTCCCAAGAAAACATCTACGGCATCATCTCCCTGATCGTCTGGACGCTGATCACTCTCGTCATGGTCGAATACGCCTGGCTGGCCATGAGCCTGGGGCGCAAAGGTGAAGGCGGCACGATCGTTTTGCGTGAGATCCTCGTCAGAATGCTCAAACCGGGGAGAACTCTCGCATTTGTCACCTTTCTCTCCTATGTCGGCATCTGTCTTCTGATAGGCGATGGCGTAATAACTCCCGCAATATCTATACTCTCGGCAGTTGAGGGTATAGAGCTGATACCGGGACTGGAGCATACTTCCGAAGGTGTCCTGATTTTCATTGCTGCCATCATCGCGGTCGGGCTCTTCATATTTCAAAACAAGGGAACCGACAAAGTGGCTCGTGCCTTTGGCCCCCTGATGGTCGTCTGGTTCGTCGCCCTGACGCTGTCCGGTGTCTTTTCGATTGTTGACCACCCCGTTGTACTCAAGTCACTAAGTCCCTGGTATGCCGCACGATTCCTCTACCAGAACGGACTGGCAGGGTTCTTTGTCCTTTCCGAGGTAATCCTCTGTGCCACCGGCGGCGAAGCCCTGTATGCCGACATGGGACACCTTGGGCGCAAACCTATAGTAAGAGCCTGGAAGTATGTTTTTGCCGCTCTGGTAATAAACTATCTCGGACAAGGGGCTTACATAATCACCCACCCTGCTGCCACCAACATCCTCTTCGGCATGGTTCGCAATGAAGCGGCGTTTCTCTATATTCCATTTCTGCTATTGACCATAAGTGCCACCGTCATCGCTTCACAGGCCCTGATCAGCGGTGTATTCTCGATCGTCTACCAAGGTATTACCACCCGCATCCTTCCGCTTTTCAGAGTTGACTTCACCTCTACCCACCTGAAATCCCAGATATATATCAGCTCTATCAACTGGACTCTGCTTGCGGCAGTAATCATGATCATGCTGATTTTTAAAAAATCAGAAAATCTGGCTGCTGCCTACGGCCTCGCTGTGACCGGTACCATGACCATCACCGGCATAATGATGACCATGATTTTCGCCCACACAACCAAAAAATGGAAAGTGCCAATAGCGCTACTGGTCACCCTTGTGGACCTGGTGTTTTTAATTGCCAACCTCAATAAATTCCCCCACGGCGGCTATTGGTCTATCATCCTGGCAGCGGTGCCGTTCATCACGATTCTCGTCTGGACCAATGGGCAGCGGGCTCTCTATCGGGCACTCAAACCGTTGGACTTCGACACCTTCGAGATGGCCTACAGCCAGATCTATGCCAAAGATAAAAACATCCCCGGCACCGGTTTATTCTTCGTCAAGGAGTGGATAATAGTACCGCCCTATGTTGTGCACTGTGTCATCCGTTCTAATATCATTTACGAACGCAATGTGCTGATCTCGATTGTGCGTACTGACGAGCCCTATGGTCTCGAAACAGATTTGAAAACCGGGTTGGCGCGTGGGTTGGATGCAATAGAAATCAGGAGCGGCTACATGGAAATTCTCGACATTGAGGGGGTCCTCAAGGCCAACGGAATTTCGGAAAAGGTCATCTTCTACGGCATCGAGGATATTGAAACTAACAATATTTTCTGGAAACTGTTCTCTATGATCAAGCGCCAAACCCCAAACTTCGTTCAATTTAACAAGCTTCCAGCCTCCAAGTTGCAGGGTGTGGTAACGAGGGTTGAAATGTAGGATTTCACTATCATTAATGGCAAATTCAGGTTAATTAGTGTATAAAGTCCGGGCGGCAGAAATGCCGCTCTTTTTTTATTCCTTGACTGTATCAAAACAACAGGACGTTCCATGATCCATG
>JAQUCQ010000033.1 GCA_028686145.1 Desulfuromonadaceae bacterium
ATAATTTGTGATCATTATAATACCAGAAACAGTCATGCACCATATGCACATACGTCTCAGATTTCAAAATAGCGGAACTGTTGCATGAAGAACCGCTACAGGCCATGCAGTCGGTCGTACTCTGCTGCACCTGACCCAGTTTTTCTTCAGTAATATTGGTCCAGTCAGTAATGGCCTCAGAGCAGGCTGACAGGTTATAGGCAGCATCATAAATCTCTATCCGTGTGGTGCCACCCTGAGTTGCCGGGTTGGTATAGTCAGGCTCCAATGCTGTTGGGCCACGGATGGCAAAAGTCATCTTGTTGAGGTCTTCAGCGGAGCCCGCAACTTTCAAGATATTTGGCACAATACGGACGAAGCGCCGCCCCATGCAGCCGCGGGACTCTGGAAGAAGCGTCCCAGAGGCGGTATCGTATTTCCCCCCGGTCAGTATTTTTTTCTGTAAATCCAGTTTGGATGTCACCAACCAGTTAAGAAATTTCCCCTTGGCAATGAAGCTTGAAACCGTTCGGGGAGAAGATACTGACATCTGCACACAATAATCTGCTGCCTTGAAGGTGCAATTAGCGGGCAATGCCGCACCGGGCTCAAACCGCTGACTACTGCTGTTGTAAGTGTAGATCGACGCTTCATCAAAATAGCCAGGATAACTGTTAACGGTGGAATATGAATTATCATAACATTTACCGGAAGCATCATAGGACATGTCATACATACTGGCAGAATTGTCGACCATGAGCAGGAGATTGGGAGTTATGCTGGCGCTGACAAAAGGTGGAGTAATGGTGTACTTATTGACATCTGACGTCGGCAGTGTACAAGTCGCCGTCAACGTGTGATCAGCGGTAACAACTGGTGTGGTGTAACTGCTGACCGCGCCAACTGATACATTGTTGTAAGTGACCTGGTCAATGGTGGCACCGGTTGCCGGAACAATAGTAAAGTCAGCAGTCTGACCGCTGATAACTTTTACCACTCCCCCTGTCGGCTGAACTCCATTATTGAGGATAGTACAGTTGGATGGTTGAGTAACCAATACCTGATAGTACGGAACAAACGTAGCTGTTACAGTTGTATTTGCGGTTATCGGCCCCACACTCTTAGTAACAACACCAAACGAGGGCTGGGTAAGCAAGTTGGAACCGCTGTTGACTCTGATGCTTTGCACTGCATACCTGTTGGCTATGTCAGGAGTTACCGTGACTGTTGCTATTGCACCGCTCTCTACCGTTTGCGTTGGCGGCGAGACAGAACCGCCAGTGCCCGAGACAGTGCCGGTAACCGTGTATGAGACAGGAATGGTTTCAAAGCCGACTGAAAAGTAGTTTATATGATCAGCGCCAATTTTATACACACAACTTGAAGAGGTAGACAGTGAAGGCTGGTAATCAGTACCGCTACAAACCAGAGAGCCCGATTTGATGCGATCACCGCTGTTAGGTATTGCAGTCAAAATTGTACTGCTATTCACATTGTCCTTGGTAAAAGAATAGGTAATTCCAGACACCAACGTGCCAGACGGAACTTGCGCAATATGTCCCATGGTAGGATTTTGATTTGTTATTTCAATAAAGCCGACGGTACCAGCAAAACATAATAGAGCTGAAATATGGATCACAACGGCAGTTATTAGAACCTGAATAAGGATATTAATCGTACTGATTATTTTCATAGAAAACCTCATACAACTTTTTAGAGTAAACTTTTACGAAGCACACAATAGGCGTTCCTTTAGCAATATTAATGCCACCAAACATAAATCCGTACTAACCTGTATTTATTAGTATTTATATTTTATCTTTTTATGTGCTCCGCAATTAGTACAAAATTTGTCATAAAAAAAGCCCCTTGCTATGCAAATATTTCATAGCAAGGGGCCTATCAGCAATATTCGGGTTGTCAGAGTAAAGCAGGTTATTTTCCTTCAAGCTCCTTTTTCAGCGTTTCCGCGTCGCGCATCCCCACCTGAATCGTACCGTCCGGCAGTATCAAAGTGGGAGTACCGGAAATGCCATGAGTATTGCCAAATTTCACAATCTCATCAATCGCCTTTTTGCTACTTTCCTTGACTGGTTTTGGAATCTCTTTGCCTTCAAACGCCTTATCAAGCAGTTCATGATTCTTTGACTCCAGTATGGCTCTTGATTTGTCATAGGATCCGGGATGCATCGGCAATGGGAAAAGCATCACGTATATAGTCACATCCGGGTCAATCTTTATCAGCTTTTTCAGTTCGGAGTGACCTTTCCGACAGTAGGGACAATCAGGATCGGTGAAAACATACAGTTTTTTGGTTCCCTTGGGATTACCAAGAACCACGGCATTTGCCACAGGGATGGTTTTAACATCGACGGAAGTAACCTGCTTAGGTTGTGGCAGAGCCGAAACCGGCTGCAAAGTTTCAAGATCGACTATCATACCCTGCAGAAGATGTTTTTTACCGTAATCAATAAAAATGACACCCTGTTTGTCGTTCTTTTCCACAAGGAGCTCGAAAAGCCCCTTTGCGGGAGCCTGCTTGACGGATTTAACTGTTATGCCGGTCTTCTTTAACAGTGCATCGGCATCCTTTATAGAAAGATTATGACATGAAGCACACTCACCGCCGCAGCCATTTTGCGGCATGGCATGCGCAGAAGAAACAGCACTGATTATTACAGCAACAACAATACAAAGAATTTTAAACATGGAAATTCCTTTCAAGATTATATATGCGCTACTCTATGCCATATTCCTTGATTTTGTAAAGCAGGGAGCGATGACTGATTTCAAGTATTTTTGCTGATTGTGTTCGATTACCACCGGTTTTTGCGAGCGCTTTCCGAATAAGCTCCCGTTCGATAGCCTCCTCGGCTTTTTTAATTGAAAAATTTTCGTCACTATCTGCATAACCAACGGCGTGTTCATCAATCAGGCGAATAGCAGACGGTAAACAGGCCGTGGTAATACGGCCACCATCACAAAGAATGCTGGCTCGCTCAAGGACATTTTCAAGTTCCCGTACATTGCCCGGCCAATGATGCGCCATCAGGGTACGCATTGCCTCCGGCTCTATATGCAGAATCTGCTTACCATCACTATAGTCCGAATGTTTCAAAAAATGCTCTGCCAACAAAGGGATGTCTTCAACCCGTTCACGGAGCGGCGGCAACTGCAGGCAGAACACATTCAGCCTGAAATATAAATCCTCCCGGAAGTATCCGCCTTTTACATCAGCCGACAAATCCCGTGATGTAGCAGAAATCACCCTGACATCCACTTTTTGGGAAACAGCTCCCCCTACCCGTCTGATTTCACCTTCCTGCAAAACCCTTAGAAGCTTGACTTGCAGTGCAACCGGCATTTCTCCAACTTCGTCAAGAAACAATGTGCCGCCATCGGCCTGTTCAAAAAGTCCCGACCGGTCACTGGACGCATCGGTGAAGGCACCCCGTATATGCCCAAACAATTCACTTTCCAGCAGGTTTTCAGAAATAGCTCCACAATTTACTGCCACAAATGGCTTCTGTGATCGAAGACATTGGTATGGATAGCGCGGGCTACCAGCTCTTTTCCTGTGCCGGACTCACCCAGTATTATGATGGTCGTCTTCAAGTCGGCAACTCTTCGAATCTGATTGAATATATCCTGCATCCGACTATTCCGGCTGAGTATCCCGCCGTAGGAAAACTGACCGGCGACTACTTCCCGCAATTGACAGTTTTCTTCTTTCAGACGTTCCCGCTCTTCGGCTTTTTTGAGTACCATTATAATTTCATCTTTTTTGAACGGCTTCGAGATAAAATCATAGGCGCCCAGCTTCATGCATTCTACTGCAACTTCTACGGTACCATAGGCCGACATCATAATGATCGGTGCCGTGACATGCTGTTCCAGTGCCCGCGTCAAAAAAGTCTTACCATCCATTTCCGGCATTCTGATATCACACAGGATAAAATCGTAGACATTATCCCTAAGGCGGCAGAGGCCTTCTTTTCCATGAGCAGCAAGGGTAATGCAGTACCCCTGGCGAGTCAGCATGACCGACAACATATGGCGCATATTTTCTTCGTCATCTATGACCAGAATATGTTGACCGTTACTCATGTTTCCCCCTCTCATCCCGCCCCAATGGCAACCAGACAGTAAAACAACTGCCTTTGCCAATTGAGCTGGTTGCCGAGATGCGTCCGCCAAAACCTTCAATGATCCGTGCGGAGATTGCCAAACCAAGTCCTGTCCCCTTCCCGGGCGGTTTGGTAGTGAAAAATGGATCGAAAATATGCTTCATGGACTCGTGCGGGATTCCTGTGCCGGAATCAACAACATCCAAGCGAACGTGGGCCTCCTCTCGTCCTGCTCTGATTTCTATAGTGCCCCCATCAGGTGTGGCGTCACGGCTATTAAGAAGCAAATTGATAACTACTTGCTGAAGCTGGTACTGATCACATCTGGCAAACAATAACTCCTCTTCAATTTTAAGATTGAGGTTCAATTGTTTAAAAACTCCCTGCTGCGTCATCAGATCTAGAACAGAGGATACGACATTACGCACATCAGCATTTTCTTCACCCGATATTCGCGGGCGCGAATAATCAAGTAATCCGCGTACTATCCGGTCAATCCGTGAACAATCTTCTGTAATGCGCCGGGCATAATCCTGAATAGCGGCATTATCAGGCTGTTCTCCTGCAGTAAGTTCTGCATAGCCCATGATTGAGGCAAGCGGCGTTCCTATTTCATGCGCCATTCCGGCAGCCAACAGACCGATGGAAGCCATTTTCTCGGTGCGAATCGATTCTTCCCGGGCTTGACGAATTTCACAATTTGCATTTTCAAGGGCAGCCATCTGCTCCGTAACCTGATGATCTTTTGTTATTAGCGTTGCTACCATTTCGTTAAATGCTGTCGCCAAGCGGGCAATTTCAGCACTCCCAGATACATGCAGCTTCTGCCCATACTGGCCTCCGGTGATCTTTTCCGTTGCAGTCAATAATCTATTAATCGGATTGACAACAATTCTTGTCAAAACAAAAGAACCCAAACCAAGTAACAATATAAAATCCAGCACAAAGTAAGCCATTAGCATCTGTTGCGTTCGATTAAGGCGGGCTTTTTCAGAAGCCAGAGAAAGCAGCAGACCCGCTTTACCAACAGCCTGTCCGTTACGCATAACAGTCAGAATACTAATGACGCCACTCCCATCAGGCTGGATAAAACTCCCGTCGGCAGCTTCTGGTAATCCCTTGAACGGAGCATACAGATCACTCCCTGCCCGGCCAGTGCTAAAGACCGGCTTTCCGTTTCTATCCAGCAGAGTCAGACGGCCAAAAGCAGGCTCTTTGGAAAGCTTTTCAATATAGTGTGACGCCTGGGAGTCAGAGGGCAAAAAACCTACTGAAGAGGTAAGTATTGAATCAGGTAGCAAACTGACAAAAGCCTTGAGCAGTGTGCGAGCATGCTCACCTTTTTGAGCGTACAAATCGTTGGCAGCAGTTTTGAAAGCCAGCACACTGAAGAGGAGCCAGGTCAGCACCAGCAGCAGACCTAGCGAGGCGAGGATTGAAGCAGTCAGACTGGGGCGGTAGCGGGCCATGCTATCCCTGATAAAAGCCGCTCAAACTGAGGTACCACCGGATGAGCGCTTTCCCATAGAATATATATAGCACTGCGCCGAACGCGAGGTAAGGACCAAAAGGGATTGCCAGCTTGGAATCTTTTTTCTGAAGCACCATTATGGTAATACCGATCAGCGAGCCAACAAGTGAACTGGCAAAGATAATAAACGGTACGGCTTTCCATCCCAGAAAAGCGCCCATCATTGCCAACAGTTTGATATCACCACCGCCCATGCCGTCTTTGCCTGTCAGTCGCTGGTATAAAAAGGCCACCAGTAACAAGCTGCCTCCACCCAGCAGAATACCAAGCAATGAATTCAGCCACCCATGACCTTTCAGAAAAAACGACAGGGCAAACCCTACTATAATGCCGGGCAACGATATTTCGTCAGGAATTATCTGGTGCTCGATATCGATAAAGGTGATCACCACCAGAGCAGAACAGAACAGGAACAGGGTTGCAAATGCCAGTGTCGGTCCGAAACGAAGGAAGAGCAGCAGAGCCAGAAGTCCGTTAAGCAGTTCTACCAGCGGATACTGAAGGGAGATATGGGCACCGCATCCACGGCATTTCCCCCGCAGGAACAAATAGCTCAGTACCGGAATATTGTCATACCAGCGAAGCTGATAGGAACAGAGCGGACAATGTGATGGAGGAGAAACGATTGATTCGTCCTTCGGCATGCGGCAGATGCAGACATTCAAAAAGGAGCCGACCACCATGCCGAAAACAAATACAAAAAGAGAATAGATCATGAGTGGTGTCATCAGTCGATACTTTCCGCAACATCCATAGTGATTTGAGACTTGAGATACATATCTACTTCCACGGCGGTTGAAAAGGCAAAACATCCTTCGGCTATTCTGATAGCGCGTTCCAGTGTGCAACGACGAAGTATTTGTTTTACGCGGAGAATTGACCCTGCACCCATCGAAAGTTCATCAAAGCCAAGCCCAAGCAGTACCGGGAGATAGAGAGGGTCACCAGCCATCTCACCGCAGAGACAAGCATGAATTCCGGCTTCATGAGCGGCCCGGACAATCCGTCTTAAAGACCTCAACACCGCAGGATGGAGTGGTTGGTACATATGCGATAGTTGTTCATTACTGCGATCTATTGCCAAGGTATATTGAATCAGGTCATTTGTACCAACACTGAAAAAATCGACTTCACGTGCCAGCAGATCGGCAACGGTGACTGCTGCCGGTATTTCAATCATCACACCAACCTGAATAGCATTGTCAAATGGAGTACCGGAGGCTATCAGTTCCCGCTTGGCCTCCTCTAACAGTGCTTTTGCTGTACGCACTTCCTCCATCCCCGAAATCATCGGGAACATAATTCTGACCGGGCCATCAGCACTGACCCGCAAAATTGCTCTGAGCTGTTTTTTAAATTCAGCCGACATGCTTAGTGAAAGGCGGATCGCCCGGACACCTAGAGCCGGATTAAGCTCCTCAGTATGGTCTATTCCCTCAAGCAGTTTATCGCCACCAGCGTCCAGAGTCCGAATGGTCAAAGGATGCGGTGCAATTGCCAGCTGCATCAATCGATACATCGCCAGCTGTTCCTCTTCATCCGGCATAAAAGCGCGGTTCATAAAAAGCATCTCCGTACGGTATAAACCGACGCCGCTCCCCCCATGCCCCAAAACTGAAACACCTTCTTCCGGTATCTCGACGTTTCCTTGTAACAGAATCGAGTGGCCATCAAGGGTAATCGCCGGCAATGACACCGTTTTAAGAAGTTCATATTCAATATATTCATAATGCTGCTTACGGCGAAGTGATGACTGGAACGTTTCCTGATCCGGGTCAATAATTACCGTACCGGATAAACCGTCTACAATAACAGCTGCACCATCCAGCAGAAGATCAGTTATATCATCAACACCCATAACTGCCGGCAGATCAAGAGCTCGTGCGAGTATGGCCGCATGTGATGTTCGACCACCGATTTCTGTAATGATAGCAAGGACATTGTTACGGTTGATCTGAAGCATGTCAGCCGGAGAAATATCATGTGCCGCAATTATAAGCTGGCCTTCATCCTGCGGCAATGGCTCCTCCGTTTCACCAGTCATGCTGCGTAGCACTCGTTCGATCACAGTTTCAACATCGCTGATACGTTCACGAAGATATGGATCATCAATACGAGCAAAAGTTTCGCGATATCGATGCAGAGTTCGCCGCAAGGCCCCTTCGGCATTAATCATGCCGGTTCTGATAATTTCTGATGTTTCAATTACCAGACGTTCATCTGCAAGTATCATCAAGTGGGTTTCAATAAAAAAGAGGCTGTCTTCACCGCTGGTTTCGGCAAGGCGGGATTTAAGTGATTCAAGTTCGATGCGGGTATCTGCAATTGCCTGAGCCAAGCGAGCCGTTTCATGAGCTACTGATTCCGAGGAAATCGGATACTCGGATACAACAGTTCTACGGCGATCAATAATACGTAGCCTCCCCATTGCAATCCCGGGCGAAGCCGCGATTCCAGAGAAAGACTGCATATTATTCCTCTCCAAAGCCGTTGGTAATCAGTTCACCAATGGTCTGAAAAGCTTCCGTTTCATCGGCACCGTCAACCGTCAAAGTGACAGTAGAGCCCTTTGAGGCTGCCAACATCATAATGCCCATTATACTTTTACCGTTAACTTCAATCCCCTCCCGGGATAGCTTGACGTCAGAACTGAAATGGCTGGAAGTTTTCACGAAGAGAGCTGATGCTCGAGCATGTAATCCAAGCTTATTTATTATTATAAATTCTTTCTGGAGCATATTTCAGGTTTCCTCATGCAACAAGTATAATTCCCCCCCAAAAGATCATCTTACATGTAGGCGGGGTTTAATAGTCCCTCTCCAGTATCACTGAAAAACATGCATCTTTTGTAGGGGGGGATAAAATTGCAAGGTTTCTATTTGTTCACTTCAAGAACTCTCCGGCAATAATAATGCCTTCACGCCCAGACCTGTACAAGTTTGTTGCAAGTTCGGTGACAGACATAAGTTCGCGGCGTGAGCAGAATTCAATCAACATCGGCAGGTTCACCCCGGTAACAACCTCAATATACCCCTCTTTCAAAAAAGACATTGCCATATTTGATGGTGTCCCCCCAAAAAGATCGGTCATAATAATAGCCCCGTCTGACTGCACAGCTTCAACGGCTGACACCACGCGAGCCATGATATCATCAGCTCGTTCATCGGGAGCAACTTCTACAGTAGCGCAGTTTTCAATAGATCCGACAATCATCTCTGCCGACAATTTGAGCGCACTCGCCAAACCAGCGTGGGTCACAATTACTAATCCTATCATTTAAGCCCCTTATCAATATCTCTGTGGGTAATTCGCACTGAGGGCCACGTCTCCTGCAAGTGCAGTCCGGTGGCCTCTGCTATGGCAACTGATCGATGGCGACCACCGGTACAACCAATTGAAATAGTTAAATATGATTTACCTTCCTGACGATGTGCGGGCAACAGCATATCCAGCAGCGGGAAAAAGTAATCAAGAAACTGTGCTGAGACAACATTATCAAGGACATAATCACGGACAGCATCATCAAGTCCTGAACCTTCTTTTAATTCCGGTACAAAGAATGGGTTCGGAAGAAACCGAACATCCATGACAATACCTGATTCAAGAGGCACGCCGTATTTGAATCCAAATGACTGAACCTCGACGACAAGCTGATTTTCATTCTCTTCACCTCGAATAATCCTCAGGGTGAATTCCTTAAGCTGGTGTACGGTAAACTCCGAGGTGTCAATTATTCTGGTTGCCATCTGGCGTAAAACACTCAAACGATCACGTTCAATGCGGATACCCTCTGTAATCGTGCATTGATCGTCTACCGGATGGCGACGACGCGTTTCAGAAAAACGCCGCACAAGAATTTCGTCCAGGGCATCAAAAAAGAATATCTCTACGGTATGCCCGGCTCCGGTAATCTTGTGAAAGGCGTTTTCATAGCCTTTGAAAAATTCCCGGCCTCTAATATCAGCTACCAGTACGATGCCCTTGAAGGTCTCACCCGATTTGCCGATCAAATCAACAAAAGGCTTGAACAACCGCACCGGCAAATTATCGATACAATAATATCCTTCATCTTCCAGGGCCCTGACTGCAGTAGATTTACCGGAACCGGACATACCGGTGATAATAATTATACGCATGCCTTACTCTACCTCATCCCCGAGCGGCCTGACTTCAATACGCGCCAGTAGCCGTTCCTGAAAATCACGGGCCGAGTGATATCCCATCCCTTTAAGCAAATTATTTCGAGCAGCAACCTCAATAATTGAGCCTAGATTACGGCCGGGCCTGACAGGTATAACGATATGCGGTATCTCAATACCAAGTATTGTAACCGTACTGTCATCAACACCAAGTCGATCATATTCGTGTAACTCATCCCACTCCACCAGTTCCACCAACATATCCACTATTTTCTTATCACGAATAGCCGAGACCCCGTAAAGATCCTTGATATTGATAATGCCAAGGCCGCGAATCTCCATCAGATACTGAAGCGATTCCTCCGCTTGCCCGACCAGTACAGCCGGCATCTTCTTCTTTATGAATACCATGTCGTCTGCTACCAGCCGGTGTCCACGGATCACCAGATCAAGGGCACATTCGCTTTTGCCAATGCCGCTTTTGCCGGAAAGTAAAACTCCGACCCCCAGTACATCCATCAGAACGCCGTGAAGATGAGTCGTCGGCAACAACCTTTCCTCAAGAAATTTGGTTATCAGTGATATAAATGTTGATGATTGGTGAGGAGTTGCAAGCACCGGAATATCATGTGAATCTGCCAGGTCAAGCAGCAGCTGTGGCGGGCGCAAATTTTTGGTAACAATAAAGCAGGAAATTGGAAAATTGCAGAGTGCGGCAAGATTCTCAGCTGCTATGTGGCTATCAATTTGCTGGATATAAGAAATTTCGGTATTACCGAGCACCTGCAACCGACTAGGATGCAGGTGCTCGCAGTAACCGGCCAATGCCAGTCCCGGTTTCTGAATTCGTGAGCTAGTGACACGATGTGAAAGACCCTGTTTGCCAGCCAGCAGTGACAAGCTGAGACCATATTCATTATCGGTCAACAGGTCCTGTATCGAGAGAGAAATACCTTCCATAAGCTTCAATAGATCTAAGCGCGATGTGGCTCAATCAAGCCGTAGTTTCCATCTTTACGACGATACAGCACGTTGATGTCACTGCTGTCAGCATCAGTAAACACAATAAAATCCTTATGAAGAAGGTCCATTTGCATAACAGCCTCTTCTATAGACATCGGTTTCACGGTTTCAGTAGTGGTTTTGATAACGACCGAACCGGTACTCGCTTCAATACTCTCGGCTTCAAAAATCTTTTTAGAGAGTTGACGACCATGTTCATCGCCATTCGGTTTATGAGCCTTGATTTTTTCCTTATAGCGCACAAGCTGACGCTCAATTTTGTCGATGACCGCATCAACGGCGGCATACATATCGTTAGTCGATTCGGAGGCTTTTGTGCTGATTCCTTTTGAATTAATAACGATTTCAACAATGTGGCGTATTTTCTTTTCTACAGAAAAGTAGACCTGCACATTAATCGGGTCGTCAATATACTTTGTTACCCGCTCAAGTTTTTCTTCAGCATATGCCTTAAGGGCATCGCTCTGATCCATGTGCCTGAATGTCATCGCTACCTGCATACAATCCTCCTGTGTGGTTATGTTGTGAAATAGACGACTGCCAAGACAGACAGTTCGTCAAAAATGTCGTTTACGTTCAGAAGATGAACCGAAGTTAAGCATTTCGCGATACTTGGTTACGGTACGGCGAGCTATATTTACCGTCTGTCCTGTCAGTAACTCGGCAATTTTTTGATCGGATAATGGTTTTTGCGGATTTTCCTTTTCAATAATCTCTTTAATTTTGATTTTAACGCTCTCGGAAGCGACAAAATCTCCTTCGCTGGTTGAAAGGCCGCTATTAAAAAAGTATTTCAGCTCCAGTAATCCTTGCGGGGTCTGCATATACTTATTGGTAGTGACCCTGCTGATAGTTGATTCATGCATGCCAATATCTTCTGCAATATCCCTCAGCACCAAAGGGCGAAGGTACTCGATACCATGATCAAAGTATTCGCGCTGAAACCGGATTATGCTTTTTGCAACCTTATATATGGTTCGTTGCCGTTGCTGAATACTCTTGATCAGCCAGGCAGCAGAACGCATTTTGTCACTGATATAATGTTCGGTCTGGGAATCGATTGTACCATTTCCACGAACATCAGAATACTGGGTACTAACTTTCAGGTTGGGTAGACCTTCTTCATTCAGCATAACAACATAATCATCACCCACCTTATGAACAAAAATGTCGGGAGAAATATATTGTACGTCATCCGTGCTGAACGACGAACCGGGGCGCGGATCAAATCCGGAAATAATCCGGGAAGCTGCCAGCACCTGATTTAAATCAACTTTCAAAGAACGGGCTATCTGTTTATAGTTTCGCTTTTCAAGGTCACCAAGATGATGCTGCAGGATACTTTCGACAATACTCCCCTTCATGCCCAGACTTCTGGCTTGAATAAGCAGACATTCACGCAGATCACGAGCAGCAACTCCGGGAGGGTCAAATTCCTGAATGCAGTCAAGCACATCCAGAACATCATCTTCCGTAGCAGAACTTGCCATAGCAATTTCTTCGAGAGACGCCCGTAAATAACCATAATCATCAACATTACCGATGATTACTTCACCCACGCGAACATCCATTTCCGAGTACTGTCCCATATGAAGCTGCCACAGCAGGTGATCAATCAGGGTACCTTTGCGTGTCAGCAGGTTTTCAAAGGAAGGGCGTTCATCATCACCTCCGTACTGCTGCTCCCCGGAGCTATAGTTATAGCCGTCGAGATAGCTGTCCCAGTCCCGTAGAGTTTCCTCACCGGTTTCAACCTCATGAAAATCCACACTATCCTGCGCAGGTTCAATTTCCTGTTCAGCCACCTCAAGTGTGTCTGGCTCACGGATTTCTTCTAGTTCAGTGGATTCTTCAAGAAGCGGGTTCTCTTCCAATTCCTGAACGACAAGATCCTGGAGCTCCAAACGTGTCAACTGAAGCGGCTTGATAGCCTGCTGCAACTGGGGAGTCATCACCAGTTGCTGGGACATTTTCAGTTGTTGACGCATCTCCATTGCCATGAAACGTTGACCTCATACCCTATAAGGAAATTTATTTACTACTTGACCCTTACAAATTAGGTTACGTGCATTAACAAATATTTCTGTTTAAAAAGCAAGAGACGCTCTTACATACTGCCAGTAAATTAGAGGCGGAAGTCTTTACCCAGATAAATTTCCTGAGCTTTTTTACTTCCGGCAATCTCATCCGGTGTACCGTGTTCCAATACCACACCACTGCTCATGATATACGCCGAATCACAAACGCCCAGGGTTTCCCGCACATTATGATCAGAAATCAAAACGCCAATATTTTTGTTTTTGAGAGAAACAATCAACCCCTGTATATCAGCGACCGCAATCGGATCAATGCCTGCAAACGGCTCGTCCAGAAGAATGAATGAAGGGTTCGTTATCAGTGCCCTGGCGATTTCAACCCTTCGTCGTTCTCCGCCTGAAAGCGCATACCCTTTGGATGAGGAAATGTGAGTAATAGAAAATTCCTCCAGCAATTGTTCCATTTTCTCTCGACCCCGGCGCTTGTCAGGCTCAACAGTTTCAATAATAGCCATCAGGTTATCCGCTACCGACAATTTACGAAAAACAGAAGCCTCCTGAGGAAGGTAGCTAATGCCGCGGCGAGCTCGTTGGTACATCGGGAGCGCTGTTATCTCCTCATCACCCAGAAAAACGTGACCACCGTCTGGTTGCGCCAAGCCGACCACCATATAAAAGGTCGTTGTTTTTCCGGCACCGTTCGGCCCCAACAACCCAATTACTGATCCAGAGGAAATTGAGATATCAACGCCACAAACAACCTCTCGGCTTCCATATTTTTTCTTGAGTTCTTTTGTCCAGAGTGTTGAAGAATCAATGACTTCCGGCATCTTTTTTCCTTGCAGGCGGATTAATGACCGCCTCAACACGCGCTTTCGGATCACCACCGCTCGAGACATCACTCCTCTCGTCATCCAGGTAATACGTAATTACTTTCCCGCTGATGCTGTCACCCCCTTGGACTACCCGAGGAGTTCCAGTCAAAACAATACGACCATTACGGCTGTCGTAAACCGCCTGATCGGCAAAACCGGTTCTGTTCTGCTGAATAATCCTGACATGACCGAATGCTTCAACTTTTTCAACTTCTCCGGTTTTATCTGCATAACTTACGATAAGCTTATCAGAAAAAATGGTTATATCGCCCTGTTTCGCAACAACCTTGCCGGTGAATATCGCCGTCTTCCCTTTATTGTCTGCGGTCATTTCGTTTGACTTAATAGTTACCGGCTGGCTTGAACGGTCCTTGTAGGCCGGTGTTGCAGCTGTAACCTCTAATGCCGGGGAAAAACACCACAAGCTGACCATCAATATGAAGAGTAGCTGTAATTTCATCGTTTAAAACCTTAACTGGTACCAAATGATATGTGTACAAATCGTCCACATATTTCTATCTGCCACTGATTACAGCACTAACCGTAGAAGAAAAATGGGCCAGCTGATTATTGACACCCAACTTCATTCCAACTGCGGTAAGACGTAATCTTTGTTGCCGGAATATTACCGGATCAGCAGTAGAAAATTGAGAGGTCGCGCCTGTATATATAATTGAATCTGTTTTAAAACTGGCACCATCTTCGGTCACAAGATGGACATGACCATTAAGCCGGACTGTTTTTGCCACACTAGTATACTCGCCCCTGTCTGCTGTTACTGTTACCGTCCCATGCGACTGTGTATGCTGAAACTCCATCCTGATATCCGATAAATATGCAGTATCGCCGCTTTTATCATACTCAACCCGTTCTGCAACAAGCTCCCAGACAACAAGCCCATCTTTCATTTCCGAGAAGCGGGCCTTTTTCAGGGCAACGTCGATATTGTGGGGGAGCTGCTGATGTGCCGGCTGAACCGGTGCTGAGTCATGAGGACCGCTCCGGAAAACGACCGTCACGATACCGGCAATCGCAGCAATCACAAGTAGTACCAGCAAAGGCTTGATATAAACGGGCAATACCATAATTAGGTAGGAACTATATCATTGAGGAGGAGCACTGTCCAGCACAACGTAACAGGGTAGATGTTTTTGGCACAAAGATTGTATCTATAATTCATAACGGGCCGCGACCTCACCCCAAAGACCCCGCCCTTTGAGAATCAGATCGCAAACTTCACGTACTGCACCCCGCCCACCAGAGCAGGATGTTACATAGTGGGCGGCATTGCGGGCTTCGATCAGCCCATCAGCAGGAGCCACAGCAAAAATTACGCGTCTCATCACCGGAACATCAATTACGTCATCTCCCATATAGGCAATTTGACTGTCAGCAAGCCCGGTCCTTCGTTTTACATCAAGATAGCTCTCCAGCTTTTTCAGTGCACCCTGATAAAGAAGCTCTATTCCAAGTTCTTTGGCCCTGAATTCCACTACTGCAGAGGTACGACCGGTAATAATGCCGACTTCAATTCCATGGCGTTGCAGCATTTTAATGCCATGCCCATCCTTGACATTGAACACTTTGGTTTCAATTCCGTTCACGTCGTAAACAATGCCGCCATCAGTCATAACTCCATCGACATCAAGCAGTAACAGGCGAATATCCGCTAATTTTTCATTCATCAGGCAATACCCGCCTTGAGGATATCATGTAGATGAATAATGCCGCACGGAATGGGATTTTGATCATTTTCAAAAACAAACAGAGAGGTAATGGCACGTTGTTCCATGATCTGCAACGCAGCGGCGGCGAGTTCGGAGCGTTTGATGCGTAGTGGACCATGCTTCATAATTTTTGAGGCATGCTGATTGAGGATATCAAAACCCTTCTCAAGAGACCGGCGCAAATCTCCATCGGTGATAACACCTTTCAGAGCACCGCTTGCATCGCAGACACCAGTGACACCAAGGCCTTTATCTGTGATCACAAACAAAGCCTCTTTCATCAAGGTTTCTTCCAAAACCAGAGGAATTGCTTCGCCGGAATGCATTAGGTCTTCGACCCTCAAAATCAGCTTTTTACCAAGCGACCCACCGGGATGAAATATGGCAAAATCTTCCGCTTTAAAACCGCGCTTAACCAGTAAAGCAACAGCCAGGGCATCACCCATGGCCAAAGTAGCTGTTGTCGAAGCTGTAGGAGCCAGTCCAAGCGGGCATGCTTCCTCCGCCACTGATACATCGAGAAAAACATCGCTTGAGCGGGCCAGATTTGATGCCGGGTTACCGCTCAGAGCCACCAAGTGCGCTCCCAGACGTTTAATTGAAGGGAGTATTCTCAAAATCTCTTCCGTTTCGCC
>JAQUCQ010000034.1 GCA_028686145.1 Desulfuromonadaceae bacterium
CGAGTTTAAGGTCTGCTGCAAACACAGAGGTTGAAATAAGGCACGCTACTGCAAGACCTACCAAAATAATCCGTTTCATGAAAATATCTCCTTTTAAATTGTGTGGGCGATTCTGCCCTTAAAAACTACAAAAGTATGAACCCTGATAACGGGATAACTACGTAATTTCTGTCTGAGAAGGACAGAAGTGCTTCTCACGTGCTAAAACATGCTGCCAATGGAAAACTCGAGCCGTCCGCTTGAGTTGTCGATGTTTCTTCGCGGATTGATCGGTATACCATATTCAAGGCGCAGCGGGCCGATGGGGGAAGCCCAGCGAATTCCACCGCCATAACTCATCAACATGGTATTAAATATGGCCGAATTGTCGTTAAAGGAATTGCCGTAGTCAAAAAATGCGACCCCTTTAAGGCCGGCTTCCGGAAGGAGAGGGAAGGTAAGTTCCACATTTCCGAAAAATTCCTTGCTGCCGCCGAGATAAAGCTGTTGGTTTGTCTGGCTACCGTAATTATCTTTTACAAGCAGGGTGTCTGTCGGGGATACTGTTCGGGCTGAATACCCACGCAGGGAATAAATGCCGCCCAGATAAAATTTTTCATCGATAGGAACCGGTTGTCCGACTTCGCCGACATAGCCTAGCGTCAATTTTGTTGAAGCGATTAACCTCTTATAGAGCGGGTAGAAGTAGGAGTGCTCAGTTATAAAGCGGGCAAATTTATTGTCGCCCCCCAGACCGGCATACTCTGCAGAAAGTGAATTGATCATGCCGGTTGACGGGTCAAGCCGGTAATCGGTGTTGTTGTGAGTAATGCTGGCGAATATGGAACTTGTGGTTGTCGTGCCGAGCGGATAGGTATCATTGCCAATCGTGTCATGAAGCGACTGGTATGCGGCATCCGGGTTATAGAGATCCTTTATTTCGTACTTATACATCACAAATGTGCCGATAAAATCATTGATCGGATATCCACCCTTGATGTCGCCACCGATGAGCCGCCGGGAATAGTCGGTGTAATCGCGTTCTGAACGGTACAGGTCACCCCCGAGGGTCCATTTGGTGTCCATAAAATACGGGTCGGTCAGCCCTAAGGCGTACGTTTGCGATTTTCCACCGATGGATGCGGAGAGATTGGCCTTCAGGCCCAATCCGAGGAAGTTGGCCTGCTGGACGGAACCCTGGCCGATGATGCCATCGAGTGAGCTGTAACCACCGCCGATACTGAATGTACCGGTTGGTTTCTCTTTGACATCGACATTCACGTTGAGCTTATCGGCGGCACTCCCTTTCGCGGTAGCGATGTTGGCTTCCTCAAAAAAACCGAGGTTCATGAGGTTTTGTTTGCTGCGCTTCATACCGGTTGCACTGTACAGGCCGCCTTCAGTAACACGCATCTCGCGACGGATAACCTTGTCGCGGGTTTTTGGATTGCCGGCGATATTAATTCGCTCAATTGACACCAGATCCCCTTTTTCAATGTCAAATGTCAAGTCGAGGGTCTTTTTATCATTATTCAAATGGGTCAGAGGATTGATTGTGGCAAAGGCATATCCCTTGTCGCCATACACATCGGTCAGGGTTCCTATGTCGCCGCGAAGTATGGACCGGTTGAAAATCTCACCCGGTTCGCTCTTTAGCTTTTTTTGGAGGACAGCGGCCGGATCGAGTAAGTCACCCTTGAATCCGATTTCACCAATCCGGTACTGATCACCTTCCGTTATTGCGATGGAGACATCCAGCGCAGTTTTTGTTTTATTCAGTTTTACCACCGGTTCGCCAACCTTGATATTGATATAGCCATTATTGAGATAATGGTCGGCAATCAATAAAGCATCATTTTTGAGAACCTCTTCCTTGTAAGTGCCTGCACCGGTAAGCCAGGACAGGAACCACTTCTCTTTGGTCTCCATTACGCCACGAAGATTTCTACTGCTGAATGTCTTGTTCCCGTCGAAGTGAATATCCTGGATAAGGATCTTGTTTCCTTCAACAATAGTAACTGCGACGGTCAGTTCGCTGGGAGATGTTTTTATTATTTCGGTCTGCACATCTGCCAGGTAATAGCCTTCATCGCCGTACAGTTTCTTGATATTGGCAACACCTTTAGTTAGCTCTTTTGCTGAAAAAACCGAATTCGGCCGAAACCCAAGCGCATCCTTCAATTTCTCCGTTGTAAGTTCTTTGTTTCCTTTAAACGTAATTTTTCGAACGATAGGCTTTTCCTGGACCGAGTAGACGAGAACGGTACCTTTGTCTGACTCCTCTTTCAAAGCCTGAACATCCTGGAAATGGCCCAGTTTATAGATAGCCTGAATATCCGCATCCGTTTTGTCATTGCTCAGGGTATCGCCGGCGTGCATCTTGACAACGGTGAGAATTGCCGATGATTCGATACGATGATTTCCCTGAATCCGGATTTCTACCAGTTTTTCGCCTTCAGCGTAGACAAGAGTCGAACTGCAGAGCAGTACTAAAAGCATTGATGATGTTATTTTTTTGAAACTGGGCACGCGTCCCCCGGATATTATGTAGTTTTATTTATTCTTCCATCAACCAGATGAATAGTGGTCCCCATGGCTGCAGCCAGCTGTTCGTTGTGGGTAACAATCACGAGAGTTAATCCTTTTTTTGTTTGCAGATCCGTTAACATGGCGTGTATGCCATCACTGGTTTTCATGTCCAGATTGCCGGTCGGTTCATCGGCCAGCAAAAGTTCGGGATCAAGTACGAGCGCCCGTGCAATTGCTACCCTTTGCTGTTCACCGCCGGATAATTCACCCGGTCGGTGGGTCATGCGTTGCCCGAGGCCGACGTCCTCTAACAGCGACTCAGCTGTTTCACGAGCTTTTTGACGTGGAGTCCTGGCTATCAAAGCCGGCATCATTACGTTTTCAAGTGCAGTGAATTCTGGCAGAAGGTGGTGGAATTGAAATACAAAACCAATACTTCGATTTCTGAATGCTGCCAGTTGCCGGTCATTTTTCCTGAAAATATTTTCTCCTCGAAAGCAGACTGTCCCTGAAGATGGGCGGTCAAGGGCTCCCAGTAAATGCAATAGGGTACTTTTCCCGGCACCGGATGCGCCAACTAGGGCAGTTGTCGTGCCGATCTGTAGATCAAGGTCGATTCCGCCGAGGACCTCAAGCAGGTTTGTCCCATTGCCATAAGTTTTGCAGAGACCGCGTACTTCAAGTAGATTATTCATACCGCAACGCCTCTGCCGGAAGCATTCTTGAAGCCTGCCATGCAGGATAAAGCGTGGCCAAAAAAGAGATCAACACAGCAGTGACAGATATAAGCACCACATCGGACGGCACCACCAGCGAGGGGAAGTGGTCAAGGTAGTAAATATCCTTGCTGAAGAAGTTTTCTCCAGTTATTTTCTCGATAAAGTTGATAATCGGCTCCAGATTGAGTGCTATTATCAGCCCTGATGCAACACCTATGACTGTGCCGATGACGCCGATAATCAGTCCCTCAAGCACAAAAATTTTCATGATACTGGTTGCCGTTGCCCCCATAGACTTAAGAATGGCGATATCTCTCGTTTTTTCCATCACAATCATGAAGAGTGTTGAAGCGATACCAAAGGCGGCCACCAGGACGATCAGGGTCAAAATGACGAACATGACAACCTTTTCAGTCTTTAGCGCAAACAGTATGTTTTTGTTCATCTGCATCCAATCACGTGCGTAATAGTTTATGCCCATATCATGGTTGATTTTGCGGGCCAGTTCACCGGTGTGATATAGATACGCGTTCTTAACCTTCAGTTGTATGCCGGTAACAGTGTCGCCGAGATCGAAAAAGTGTTGAGCCTGGTCAAGGCTTATGTATGCCAGGGTTGAGTCGTATTCAAACATTCCGGTGTTGAAAATGCCGGTAACTTTGAATGGCTTCATGCGTGGCATCATCCCAAGCGGGGTAATATTACCCATCGGCGAAATGACGTTGACTGTGTCACCGAGGGACAGGTTCAGGTGCTTGGCCAGCTCTTTTCCTACCATCAAGCCGGGAGTTGTCCCCGGTTCCAGCCCCATTTTTGGATCAAGGCCGTCAATATTTCCTTCTACAATCGATTTGCTGATGCGGGTAACCTTTCGGTCGGATGCCACATCAATTCCTCGCAGAACCACGCCGGATACATTTTTGCCAGAAGAGAGCATGACCTGGTTGTAGATAAAAGGCGTTGCTGCTTCAACTTCTTTGTAATCCAGCAGTTTTTTCATAACCGCTTGGTAGTCCTCCATCGGTGCGCCGTTCCGAATGACGATAATATGGGCGTTCGTACCCAGAATCTTTTCCTTGAGATCCTCTTCAAAGCCGGTCATTACAGCCAGCACAACGATCAGTGCCATGACACCCAATGTAACTCCGGCAGTAGAGATAAAGGTTATAATGGAAATAAAGGTTGATTTGCGTTTTGCTTTCAGATAGCGCAATCCGATAAAAAGTTCAAATGGCATCGGTTATTTGACTTCCTTGCGAAGCTGCGGAAACAGAATAACATCCCGGATAGAAGGAGAATCGGTCAATAGCATTACCAGACGATCGATACCGATTCCCTCACCTGCAGTAGGCGGCAGGCCATACTCCAAAGCGCGAACATAATCTTCATCCATATAGTGAGCTTCTTCGTCACCTTTGTCCTTTTCGGCAACCTGTGCCAGAAAACGCTCCTTCTGGTCAACAGGATCATTCAGCTCGGAGAAGGCATTTGCTATTTCACGTCCACCGATAATCAGTTCAAAACGATCAACGATTTCCGGGTTATGGTCGTTTTTGCGCGATAACGGAGAAACCTCGGTTGGGTAGGCGGTGATAAATGTCGGCTGGATCAACTTGTGTTCAGCAATCTCTTCAAAAATCTCCATCAGGAGCTTGCCATAGCTGATATCATCGGAAAGAGTCAGGCCAATACTGCGGGCGTATGACAGAGCCAGATCACGGTCATCCAGTTGACGTGCTTCAATGTCACCATATTCTAGAATCGCCTCCCGGACGGTCAACCGTTTCCAGGGACGCTGAAAGCTGATGTCAACGCCCTGATTGGCAAAGTCAAGCGTTCCAAGAACTTCCTGAGCGACGTGGCAGAACAGCTCTTCAGTGAAATCCATCAGGTCTTCATACGTTGCGTAGGCCTGATAAAATTCCATCATGGTGAATTCCGGGTTGTGGCGGACGGAAATACCTTCATTGCGGAAGTTGCGATTGATCTCGAATACTCTGTCAAGGCCGCCGACAACCAGCCGTTTCAGGTATAATTCCGGAGCAATGCGCAGATACAGCTCCATGTCGAGAGTGTTGTGATGGGTAATAAACGGGCGCGCCGTTGCCCCCCCCGGAATTTGGTGCATCATGGGCGTTTCGACTTCGAGGAAATCACGCTCGGCCATGAAACTGCGAATGAGGTTGACGATGCGGGAGCGCTTGATGAATATTTCGCGTGCATCAGGATTCACTATCAGGTCAACGTACCGTTGGCGATAGCGGGTCTCGACATCAGTCAGTCCGTGGAATTTTTCCGGCAGCGGCAGGAGCGATTTTACCAGCAGCCGTATGGAGCGGACGTGCAGGGAAAGTTCGCCGGTTTTGGTGCGAAACGGATACCCTTCGGCTCCGACGATATCACCGATATCAAACGAATCAAAAACAGCAAACGCTTCTTCACCGATCTCATCTTTTTTGACATAAAGCTGAATGCGTCCCTTTCGGTCCTGAAGCTGGATAAAAGCAGCCTTGCCGAAAGATCTGCGGGCCAGAATACGGCCGGCAACGGTTATGGTGGCATCAGCAGCGTCGAGCTGTTCTACGGAGCTGTATGCAGCAATTATATCAGCTGAAGTGTGTTGAGGCTTAAAGTCGTTAGGGTAGGGATTTATACCCGCTTCCCACAGCGCATCTACCTTGCGGCGCCTTTGAAGCAGGAGTTCACTGAGTTCTTCCATGATGGTGATTCAACCTTTCACAAACGATAATAATTCCGGAGAATCAAGCTGTTAAAAATATCTGCAACGTCCCGGTACGTCAAGAAAAAAGAAATCGGGCATACCCACGTGCGGGGGAGACCTTGGCCAACATTCAGTCCACTCACTCTACCTTTATGATGCTGTTGCTGTATGAATAGGTGTTTATGTGTGTTACCGGATCTTGATGCTCAATGAACGTATCTGCGACGAAAAGGCTGTGCCCGTCAGTCGTGATTCCAATCGGGGTATGAAGAGTGCTGTCCGGCACAGGTATGGTTACAACATTGTATGGATCGGCTATGCCAATCCTGCGAATGGTGTTCAAGTATGAGTCCGTGACATATAGATATGTACCATCGGTGGTAATGCCGTTAGGTTGCCTGAAACGTGCTGCAGACCCAATTCCATCAATCGCGGTCTCAAGTGGTCCTGCTTTGCCGGCTATTGTGGAAACATTGCCCGTTAAAATATCAATCTTACGAATTGTCCGGTTATTAAAGTCGGTAACGTAGAGGTTGGTTCCATCAGTGGTGATGCGTTGCGGTATATTGAAGCGGGCGACGTGTGGGTCGCCATCAGCCGACCCAATTGCACCAGAGGTGCCGGCTAGAGTGGAGACGGCATTGTTGTTTTTAAGGTCTATCCGCCGAATTGTGTTGTTGCCGGAATCTGTTACGTAGAGGTTTTCGCCGTCGGTGGTTATGCCGGTAGGACGTTTAAAACGAACTGCGGTTGGTATTAGCGAGTCAACCGAACCGGCAACGCCGGTTGTGCTGCCAATGGTGGTGACTTTGTTAGTAATGAGATCAACAATACGGATTGCATTTAAGCCGGAATCAACTACATAGAGATGTGCGCCGTCTGGGCTTATTGTGAGGCTGAATGGAAGATGGAAGCCGATGATACTGGAATCTGCATCCGTACATTGCAAGGTTGAAACGTTGGGGACACCACCCGATGTGATTATCTTGCGTATGGCGTTATTTGTGTAATCTGCAACATAAAAAACGGTACCGTCAGCGGTGGTAATATCAGTAGGATGGTTGAACTTGGCAGTGTTAGTGCTATTCCCGCTGTAATTGGTAAAACCGATGCCAGCTGTTCCGGCAGTGCCGGTAAAGATTGACGCCGAAGCGGTATTGCTGAGATCACGCAGCGGTAGTTGAATCGCACCTCCCATAGAGGTATTAGGTGTTGCAAGAGTCGTCGGGTGATCATATACAGCTGTTGCTGCCGTAGTACTTCCCCCGCCGCAGGCAGCAATACAGACGATAAAGAAAAGAACAAAAATGAATGACACATATTTCTGCATTTGATTCTCCATAAGGTTATGAAAGTGGCTTACTGGACTTCCTCATCTTTTTTCTTGCGCCGAGGCCGGGGAGCCGGTTTGGGTGGTGTGGTTTCCGGTTCCGGGGTAGTGATAGTCACTTCCTTGGTCTTTTTGGGTGCGGCGCGCCGCGGTTTCTTTTGTACCTGTAGCGGTTCTGGAGCAGTAGCCAGTTCAGCAGCCGGTTCAGAAGTTACAGGCATCTCGGCAGTAGTCTCCGGTTTTTTCTTGCGTGGTGTCCGGACGCGTTTCGGTTTGGCTTCAGTCGCTGGAGCCTCAGCAGGTGTCTGGACAGGTGTTGCTGTTCCCGTCTCCGTCTCAACCGATTCAGCGGCTGGTACGGCAGGTGCCTCTTCAGCAGAGTGCTCAGGGTTTTTATGGGCTTTGCTGCGACTACGTCGCCGCTTCCGTTTTTTTGGCTTAGCAGCCAGATCCGCAGCATCGTCGCCCGGTTCAGAAGTGCTGACGTCAGCGCCTTCAGGAGCCTCTTCGGTCTGAGAAACATCGCCAGGAGCCATCTCTGTCTCGCTCTGATCGAACTCAGCCGCATTCTGTTGAACGTCACCGGCCACCTTTTTCTTCTTTTTGCGCCGTTTCCGCTTTTTGGTACCATCGACCGGAGCGGCAACTTCCGTAATCTGCTCCTCATCAGCCACAGTCTGCAAGGTGGTAATGCCTGGGACAATCGTTTTGTGGGCTTCTTCCGCTTCGGCTTCGCTTTTGAGGACATCATCAAGGTGCGGTCTTTCACGTTTTTCCGTTTCAAGCTCCAGCTGATTGAGCAGGAAAGATGTTTTCCCCTTGACGGTCACTTCAATATCATAATCGTTTTCAATCTGGGTTAGTTCGCGTTTTTTACGGTTGAGCAGGTAGTAGGCCACTTCCAGAGGCAGCCCCCCACGGACTTCGGCAACAGTCCCCTTGGCAGCTGCGGCGTGAACCTTGCGCAGGAAAGATACCGCCATCGCTTCAACGGATTTTACTTTACCCCGCCCTTCGCAATGCGGACATTCAAGGTGAATGGCATCATTTAACGTTTTGGCAATCCGCTGGCGAGACATTTCCATGATGCCGAATTGAGAAATGCGACCAACATTAACCCGTGCCTTATCCATTTTGAGGGCACTCTTGAGAGCCTTTTCAACTTCGCTGTTATGCTTGTTTTCGCGCATGTCGATCAGGTCAATAACAATCAGACCACCCAGGTCGCGCAATCGTAACTGCCGGGCAACTTCTTCAACTGCCTCCAAGTTGGTTTTGAACGCGGTATCTTCAATGCCGCGTTCGCCGCTTGATTTCCCCGAATTGACATCTATTGAAACCAGCGCTTCGGTCGGTTCAATTATTAGCGAACCACCGGATGGTAGTGACACCCGCTTTTCATAGATCTGGTCGATCTGTTCTTCAAGTTGAAAACGGGAAAAGATCGGTCGCTTTTCCTTGTGCAGCTTGACTCGCTTTTCACAGGCCGGCATGGTGGCGCGAAAAAACTCTTTTGCTTCCTGGTAGGCATCCTTGCTGTCAACCAGGACCTCGTCAATATCATCCGAAAAGTAGTCGCGAATTGTACGGATAATCAAACCGCTGTCCCGATAAATTTCACCAGCACCCTTGATTTCGGAAGCTCTCTGTTTGATTGATTCATACAATTCCGTCAGGTTGGTGAAATCTTTCTGTAACTCTTCAGGAGTACGCCCTACCGCTTCAGTGCGGATGATATATCCCATGCCTTCAGGGATGTCCATCTCACCCACAATCTCTTTTAGCTTCTTGCGAGTGCCCTCCTGCTCAACCTTGCGGGAGATGCCGGTTGAATCACTTCCAGGCATTATGACCATATATCGTCCCGGCAGAGATAGATAGCTGGTTAGTGCGGAACCTTTGTTGTCACGTTCGTCCTTCTCAATTTGCACCACAAGCTCCTGGCCTCGCCGCAATACTTCCTGGATACGAGGGCGGCGCTTGCGCTGTTCTTCAGGGATGTCTTCCCGCCATTCCCAGTAGTCGGGATGCAGTTCGCCGATCTGGAGGAAACCGGGTTTGGCGCGGCCGATATCGACAAAAGCGGCCTGGAGACCGGGTTCGACACGAAGGACGACACCTTTGTAAATGTTGCCTTTAATTTGCTCTTTGCCGCTGATTTCTATGTTCAACTCCATCAAACGGCCGTCATGCACTATGGCTACGCGAGTCTCCTCGGGGTGCATGACGTTAATCAGCATTTTCTTGCTTATATTTGTGCTCATTTCTATGAATAACCTCTCAGGTAATCAGCGCTAGTTTTGATGCAAAACAGGCGGATTATATCTCTTTTGGCGCTGAAAGCAAAGAAAAAGGCGGTACAGGGTGAATTCCCCGTACCGCCTTGTTGTGAGACAGTATTATTATGAGAACTACATCATTCTGGCCAGAAGCGGCACAATCAGAAGTGAAACAATGTTGATGATCTTGATCATCGGGTTGATTGCAGGGCCTGCAGTGTCCTTATAGGGGTCGCCTACAGTATCTCCGGTAACGGCGGCTTTGTGGGCTTCACCGCCTTTTCCGCCGTGGTGGCCGTCTTCGATATATTTCTTGGCGTTATCCCATGCACCACCACCGGTCGTCATGGAAATGGCAACAAAAATACCGGTGACGATGGTTCCGACGATGACGCCGCCCAGAGCTTTGGGGCCAAGGGTGAAGCCAACGATGACCGGTGCGAGGATTGGGATCAAGCCGGGGACGACCATTTCCTTGAGGGCGGTCTTGGTGACGATATCGACACAGGCAGCATAATCCGGTTTGCCTGTCCCTTCCATGATGCCCTTGATCTCGCGGAACTGTCGGCGTACTTCGACAACAACGGCACCACCTGCCTTACCGACGGCTTCCATGCACTGGGCACCGAAGTAGTAGGGGAGCATGCCGCCAATGAAGAGGCCAACGATGATATACGGGTCAGAAAGGTCAAATTTAATTATTTCTTTACCTGCTGAGAGAAGGGCATGGTTCAGCTCGTCAACGTAGGAGGTGAAGAGAATAACGGCGGCCAGACCGGCAGAGCCGATGGCGTATCCCTTGGTAACGGCCTTGGTCGTATTGCCGACCGCATCAAGCGGATCGGTCACAGCGCGAACAGATTCGTCCAATTCGGCCATTTCGGCGATACCGCCGGCATTATCGGTGATCGGTCCATAAGCATCCATGGCAACAACGATACCGGTTAGCGAGAGCATGGATACGGCAGCAATGGCGATGCCGTAAACGCCAGCGCACTGGAAGGCAACAATGATGCCTGCTGCGATGACAATGACCGGGGCTGCCGTTGATTTCATGGAGATACCGAGTCCGGCAATCACGTTGGTGCCATGTCCGGTTGTAGACGCTTGGGCGATGTGTTGAACAGGGCCATATTCCGTTGCAGTATAGTACTCGGTGATCCAGAAAATGGCGCCGGTAACGACTAAGCCGACGATGGCCGAGATGAATATATTCAATGAGCTGAAGGTCACGCCAGCGGCATTAGTGAGACCGGCCGGGAACATCTGTGTCGTGACAAAGTAGAAGGCGATACAGGCGAGCACGGCAGAAGCGATCAGTCCTTTATACAACGCCGGCATTATCTTCTGGCTGGCGCCTAGTTTGACAAAGTAGGTGCCAATAATGGAAGTAATGATCGAGATGCCGCCCAGAATCAGCGGATAACTGACGGAACCGGCATTACTGGTAAAGGTGATAGCACCAAGTAGCATGGCGGCAATCAAGGTTACTGCATAGGTTTCAAACAGGTCGGCAGCCATGCCGGCGCAGTCACCGACGTTGTCGCCAACATTGTCGGCGATTACGGCAGGATTGCGGGGGTCATCCTCAGGGATTCCGGCTTCAACCTTGCCTACCAAGTCAGCGCCTACATCGGCTCCCTTGGTAAAGATACCGCCACCGAGACGGGCAAATATGGAAATCAGTGACCCACCGAAGCCGAGGCCGACCAGTTGGGTGACTACATCCTTGACCGGAGCATCGGGCATCAATTTCAAGAGGACCATGTAGTAACCAGCAACGCCGAGAAGGCCGAGGCCGACAACTAGCATGCCGGTGATTGCTCCGCCCTTGAAAGCAACATTAAGAGCTTTGGTGATGCCTGATTTAGCTGCTTCCGTCGTACGCACGTTAGCACGAACAGAGACAAACATGCCGATAAAACCGGTCAGGCCGGAGAAAAGTGCGCCGACCGCAAAGCCGACCGCAGTCTTGGCGCCGAGGGTTATAAACAGAGCAATGAACATGATTACACCAACCACTGCGATGATTGTGTACTGGCGTTTCATGTAGGCGCCGGCCCCTTCCTGAATCGCTGCGGCGATCTGCTTCATACGGTCATTGCCCTGAGGCAGGCCGAGAATCCAGCTTGCCGTGATCAGGCCGTAGGCAACGGCTGCGGCTGCACAGACCAGGGCAAAAACAACTGCATACTGTTCCATTTTCTCATTTCCTCCTGTTAATATGAATAGCCAATTCGTGGCATTCTTGCTGGATGACCCAAAAACGCTAGATAGTTAATGGAATGCCGTGTTTTTGTCAAGTATAAATCCTCCGGTTTCACCTTCCTGCTCTCCGTTGTTAGTGGCTCAAGATGCAACTGCAGATGCTTGTCAATGTAATTCAGACATGATATATCTACGCCACGATTTATATGAGGATAGGAGATTTTCTTATGAAACATTTGAGTATTATAATGTTATCGTGTGCAGTTTGTCTGGCTGGATGCGCCTCGCAGAGTGCGCTTGATAACACCCGCAATGATATCGACTCAATAAAAACCAGACTTTTTTCCATGGACCGGGATCTTGCCACTGTGCGCGAAGAGTCAAAGGTAAGTGTCGGTGCCATCGAAAAGGGGTTCAAGGTTGATGTCGCTTCCGTCCGGAAAATGTCTGCCGACATTCAGGCTACTATAGACAGCACCAAGAGCGACATGCAATCGCTCAATGGTAAAGTTGACGATACTTCTCTTGCGGTAAAGAAAACCGCCGAGGATTTGGCTCGTTACCGTGAAGACGCTGACAAACGCATTATTGCTCTGGAGGATCGCGTTCTGAAACAGCAGACTTTGCTTGATTCACTCTCAAAAAGTATGGCAGACATGGCCAAAGCGAAGAATGATGAAGCAAATTCTTCTCCTGATGCACTTTATTTGAAGGGGCTTGATTCGCTTAAGGCTGGTGATGTTGTGACGGCGCGGGAGCAGTTTACCAAGTTCCTTGACCAAAACCCCAAAAATGAGCTGGCTGCTAATGCTTACTACTGGATTGGTGAAACCTACTACACCGAAAAAAACTATGATTCTGCGATCTTGTCCTATCAGGAAGTAATTAAAAACTATCCCGGTAAAGACAAGGTGGTTGCCGCCATGTTGAAGCAGGCGATGGCTTTTAACGCGATTAAGGACACCAAAAGTGCCAGGTTTGTATTGAAAAAACTGATTGAAGGTTTTCCGAAAAGCGAAGAAGCCAAGAAAGCAAAAGTTTTACTGAAGGGAATGAGATAAAAACTCAGTCCAAATGCAAACAAAAGGGCGGTACCGTGTTTCGGTGCCGCCCTTTTGTTTGCATAAAAAATGGATAGTTTAAACTCACAATACCCCTTTTGTTGACATGACCCCATCGACACGTGGATCACGTTGGCTGGCGCTGTCCAATGCCCGGGCAAAAGCCTTGAAGCATGCCTCAATGATATGGTGAACATTATCACCATACATAACATTGATATGCAGGTTAAGGCCGCAGTGGTTGGCAAATGCCTGAAAAAACTCCCTCGCCAGTTCTACGTCGAAATCGCCTATTTTAACTTTTGGCAAGTTGGCGTGATACACCAGATAAGGCCTGCCGGAGATATCAACTGCCACACTGGCGAGTGTCTCGTCCATTGGTACGGTGGCCTGGCCGTAGCGCCGGATTCCCTTTTTCTCTCCCAATGCCTGCTTAAATGCCTCGCCCAGAACAATGCCGATATCTTCCACTGTATGATGAAAGTCGATATCAATGTCACCACTTGCTTCAATGTTCAGATCAAAAAGACCGTGGCGGGCAAAAAGATTGAGCATGTGGTCAAGAAACGGCACCGAAGTACAGATTGAAGCCGTTCCGGAGCCATCAACCGTCAAAGACAGCTTTATTCTGGTTTCCTTCGTAATTCGCTCTATCATTGCAATGCGGCTCATCGTTTAACTCCTCGGACAATTTTTGTTTCAGTAAATTGAACTTGCTCAGGGGGCTGCCGTGAACCAGGGTGGCCTTTTGAGTATCATCATTCCATAACGAGATGTACCCTTTCCATCCTTTGCTGGAAAGGAGCTCTACAAGCGTGTTGAGTACTTCGATTGAGGGGTGCTCATGGAAGGCGTTGTAGCCACAGTAGCCACCCGGCGGAAGCAGCCGAAAGGCGCCATACCCCTTACTGACATTCCGTTTGAGCACAACCGGTTCGCCACTTTCCCAATTGACCTCTTCATAGGCTGTCCAGCCGCAGACCGGACACATGATGCGCCGTGCACTGTTTTTCCCCCATCCCTCCGTGTCCACCCGGGCATAGATAAATCCACATTGTCCACAAGGCTCGTACATATCTCGAAGCGGCATGAAGAATCTCCTTTATCCAATTTTTTTGAGGATAGTGATCGTCGTTTCCATCTCCTCGCGCGTTCCGATAGAAATCCTGAGACCATGTGCCAGTAGCGGATCTGAGAGCAAACGCACCAGGATTTTGTGTTCGTACAGAGACGTATAGACCCGTTTACCGTTTTTGTCTGGTGGTGATGCAAAGACAAAATTGCCCTGCGATGGAATTACGGAGTACCCGATGGCGGTCAGCTCCTTGGTGAACCACTCACGGGTCTCAATGATCTTGCGGCACGATTCTCGGAAATATGGCTGGTCATTCAGAGCGGCAATACACGCTGCCTGGGCAAGTCGGTCGAGGTTGTAGTGGTCCCGGATCTTGTCCAGTGCTGCGATGATTTCAGGGCGGGCGATTGCCAGCCCCAGACGCATGCCGGCCAGAGCATAACTTTTTGAAAGTGTACGTGTTACGACAATATTCTCATACTTTTTCACCAATTCAAGAGCGTTGCAGTCGGAAAAGTCGGCATATGCTTCATCAATTACCAGAATCCCGCCACAATTTTGTGCCAGTTTTTCGATATAGGGCAGCGGATACGCAAAGCCGAGTGGGGAGTTGGGGGTCGTCAAAAAGAATATTTTGCCGTGATAATGTTCGGGAAACGCTTCAATCGTGAATGACTCGGTCAAGCCGTAGGTGCAGACAGTCGCACCTTGAATTTCTGCCAGCGTCGAGTAATAGGAGTAGGACGGGTGGACATACCCGACATCCTGCCCCTCTGCTGCACACGCTCTGATGAGATTGTTGAGTACTTCGTCGGACCCGTTGGCCATGATGATCCAGGATGGATCAAAGCCGTACAGTTCACCGGCTGCCTCGCGCAGTTTCTGGCTGGAAGCGCTTGGATATGCACGGAGTGAGGCCCCGTCACTTCCGAGCTCTCCCAAAATTGCTTCCACAACCTTGGGAGAAGGGGGGTAGGGGTTCTCGTTGGTATTGAGTTTGATCCAGGACGCTATGTCGTCCGGCTGAAAACCGGGTACGTAACCGCTCATGGCGGCAATGTCAGGGCGAAGATAACCCACTCTAATTCTCCTGTCGAATAGTAACAGACCGTCCGTGTGCTTCAAGTCCTTCCAGTTCTGCAATTTTGACGATGTCGTTTCCAAGGCGTTGCAGCCCGTTCTGTGAAAAATAGACAATAGACGATTTCTTGACAAAATCATCAACCGAGAGCGGGGAAAAGAAACGGGATGTGCCGCCGGTCGGCAGCGTATGGTTCGGTCCGGCCAGATAGTCTCCGGCTGCTTCGGGAGTCCAGTGTCCCATGAAGATAGCTCCGGCGTTGGTGATCTGGGCGAGAACAGCAAACGGGTCAGCTACTGCGAGCTCCAGATGTTCCGGGGCAATCCGGTTGGAGAAGTTTATCACCTCGTCCAATGTATCTGCCACAATGACTGCCCCATAGCTTTCCCAGGATGCACGTGCGATCGTTTCACGGGAAAGATGGGTCAGTTGCCGCTCCACTTCGGCAACCACTTTTTCGGCAAAAGAACGGTCCGTCGTTATCAGGATTGATGAAGCAAGCTCATCGTGCTCTGCCTGGGACAGGAGGTCTGCCGCAATATGTGCCGGGTTGCCGCTGCCGTCATTAATAACAAGAATCTCGCTCGGACCGGCGATCATGTCAATTCCGACCTGGCCGAATACCAGTTTTTTGGCGGTGGCTACGTAGATGTTGCCCGGCCCGGTTATCTTGTCAACCTGCGGGATGGTAGCCGTGCCGTATGCGAGAGCGGCAACAGCCTGTGCTCCCCCGATCCGGAAAATCCGGTCAACGCCGGAGAGTTTGGCGGCTACAAGCACATGAGGGCTGATTTCGCCACCAGGTGAAGGTGCTACCATGATAATTTCGCCAACTCCTGCGACACGGGCCGGAACAGCATTCATAATGACACTGCTCGGATAACTGGCTTTGCCGCCTGGAACGTAGATGCCGACACGCGACAGTGGCGTAACCTTCTGCCCGAGCATGATGTCCGGTTCCTCGGTGGAAAGCCATGTCTGCTGCTTCTGCTTTTCGTGAAAACGGGTAACCCGCGTGACCGCCAACCGGAGGGCGGCAATTTCGTCAGCAGCAACCGTGGCAAAGGCCGTTTCGATTTCGGCG
>JAQUCQ010000350.1 GCA_028686145.1 Desulfuromonadaceae bacterium
ACGTTGATTTACAGGAAACCGAAGAAGACGGCGCATATTTATTTGATCCGTATAGCGGATCAATATCGAAGCGTCTCAAAATTCTTCTCAATGGTTTGTCTTTTGATGCGCCAATAACGGAGAATATTATTTTAAACAATGTTGAAGATTGGATCATTATTAACAACACTGTTGATACGCATCCAATGCATCTTCACTTGGTGGATTTTGAAGTCGTTGAAAAAGGAAGTATTGCACCCGGGGCTTATACACCAGCAGATGGTGAAGGTGGCATGCCGACAGTATCTCCCGGCGGTCTCAGGCCATCAACCAATCCTGATGGGACTATTGCAGATCCTGGCTCTCCTTACAAGGTACTGGCTAATGAGCTCGGGCATAAGGATACGGTGCGCGTGCCTCCCGCTGATGAAGCAATCGGTTCACAGGGATATGTGCGAATCAGGGCAAAGTTTGACCGGATTGGAACGTATATGTGGCACTGCCATATCCTGGCACATGAAGATCACGAAATGATGAGACCTTTCAGGGTTCAATAGTCGTATGAATCGTGCCACATGAATCAAATGCCGTGCGTCTTCATCAGCATGAAGGCGCACGGCAAGTTTTTGTGCATAATCTCCCCGATAACAGCCCACGGATGCAATTCCAAAATTCACTGCACCCCACTCTCACCGTTCTTCCGGTTATACCATTTGTTATTCCAATATTCCTGCATCAGGCACTTGGCTCAGGCAGAGGTGACAGTTTGTGCCACAAATCGTACCGACAGTGGTGCGGAGCTGAATTTAGCTGGTATAATTAGCCGAGTTTACTAATACGAAGCAATCGTGCAGCATAAGAAGCACACACCGCGACAATCACTCGGAATAACGAGGTAATGAATGAGAAGACAGATCAACATGCTGCGGGAATTTTCGCTGCCGCTGATCGGTGGTATCATCACGGCACTTGCCTGGTGTAATATCTCACCGGAGACGTATGCCCATTACAACTTTGCCCCGCTACTTGGGTCGCTCAGCCTGCACTTCATCACCAATGACCTGTTCATGGTCCTGTTCTTTGGTATTGCGGCTGCGGAGATCACCCAGAGTTGCCTTCCGGGAGGCGGCCTTTATCCGCTCCGCAAAGCGGTCAACCCGCTGTTGGCGACTCTTGGGGGGATTGTCGGTCCGGTCCTGGTTTATCTCCTGCTCAATGACGTGTTCGGTGGTGCTTCTCTGGAGAGGGGGTGGGGCATCCCTACGGCAACGGACATCGCCTTGGCGTGGCTGGTGGCGCGACGCGTTTTTGGCGGACGTCATCCGGCCATCCCATTTCTTCTGCTGCTTGCTGTTGCTGACGACGCCATCGGCCTTGCCATTATCGCGATCTTTTATCCCGATCCGACGGTCCCCACGGTGCCACACTGGCTGGTATTCACCGTATGCGGCATGCTGGTTGCTTTGCTGCTGCGCAGGTACAGGGTACAAAACTACTGGCCCTATCTGTTGCTGGGAGGGGGGCTTAGCTGGGCCGGTTTGTTCAAAGCGCACCTCCATCCGGCCTTGGCATTGGTGTTTATCGTTCCTTTTCTTCCTCACGAGCCTCACGAGAAGATGCATTTCTTCGAAGAGGATCCACAGGACAGTTCGCCGCTTGCCCTTTTTGAGCACGAGTGGAAAGTAATTGTTGATTTCGGAATGTTTTTGTTCGGATTGTCCAATGCCGGTGTCATGTTTACGTCAATAGGAACCGCCACCTGGCTCGTATTGGCAGCCCTTGTCATCGGAAAGACCGGCGGCATTTTTCTGATGGGCTGGCTTGGCAAGAAACTCGGGTATCCGTTGCCGGCACATGTGGGGAACAGGGAATTGTTGCTGGTCGGGCTGATCGCTGGTATAGGGTTGACGGTGGCATTGTTCGTCGCCGGGGAGGCTTTTACCGAGCCGCACATCCAGGGGGCTGCCAAGATGGGTGCGCTCTTTAGCGCAGGATGTGCCGTCATTGCCTGGTTGGTTGGCAAGGTTACGAGACAGAACCGTATGCCATGAGTGGTTCTGATCCTGTTTTGAAGGGTGATAACCCTTTCCAATGCCTTATAAACGGGTATATTTGTATATATAATAGTAGCTGATCCGGTTGGCGGCCCGACGGTCACCGTCAAGTAACCGCCTGATCTACGAACTGACATTAAGGCCCAGCGACCATGAACAACCGTCATATCATCTTTATTTGCTGCCTTGCAGTTGTTGGCGCGGCAGGATATGCAGACTATCTGACCGGTGCCCGCATCTCGATCATGCTGCTGTATGCAATTCCGGTATTCGCTTCAGCCCGGTACTGTGGGCGAACTGAGGGGCTTATCGTGGCGATCGGTGCAACTGCCGGATGGCTCCTCGTTAATATTTTCCATCAGTTTCCGGGGGAGAGTGATGCTATTTTGTCCTGGAATGCGATTACCCGCCTGGGTATCTTTGCCATGATAGCATATGCCGTTTCCCTGCAGGCCCAGTTACGCAGGGCTCTGGAACGGGAAAAACAGAAATCCGATGCCGATCGGCTGACCGGGCTTTTAAACAAGGGAGCTTTCCGAGACCGGGTGGAAGAAGAGATGAGTCGGGCGCTGCGTTACAATCATTCGCTTTCCCTGGCATTTATCGACTTGGATAACTTTAAGCAGGTGAACGACTCCCAAGGCCACGCTCGCGGAGACCGATTGCTGCAGGGTGTCAGCGAGGCAATTACCCATGCCGTCCGGAAAACAGACATTGCCGGCCGTATCGGGGGGGACGAGTTTGCGATTTGTTTTCCGGAAACAGACGAGGAGCAGGCACACAAAGCCATTGATAATCTTGTCACGGCACTTGATATCATGACCAGCCAGTCAGGCTGGCAGGTAACGGCCAGCATCGGGGTGGTGACCTGTACGGAAATCTGCGACACCTATGATACGCTGCTGGGAAAAGCCGACAGGCTGATGTATCGCGCCAAGGAAAAGGGAAAAAACGCTGCAGTGTTTGAAAACGCCATAACAATTGACAAATAAGGCCTCATATACAAATGGGGCGAATGCACCTTATCTCTCTTCGTGTAGATAAACGGTCGACAAAGGCGTCAATAACGGGTAATTCTGTGTGGGTGGTGGGCAATGAACTCTTTCTTATGCCATGTTTAGCCGTATAACAACGTGAATGGACAAATATGCCTTTTTTTGAAATAACCGCACTATTGATGGTGCTGACAGCGCTGTTCAGCTTCATCAACTACCGGGTGCTTCATATGCCGACAACTATCGGGGTAATGTTTATTGCTCTGACAGTTTCACTGGGAATTGTTTTCCTTGGTTGGGTAGGTGTGGATATCGGACAGTCGAACCTTGCCCGGATTCTGGAAACGGTAGATTTCAATCAGGCGTTATTACACGGCATGTTATCGTTTCTTCTCTTCGCCGGCGCAATGCACATAAAGCTTGCTGATCTGACCAGCCAGAAATGGACCATAACCGTTCTGGCCACTGCGGGCGTCGTCGCTTCGACCTTCATCGTTGGCGGTCTTACCTGGCTCGTGCTGGATCTTCTGAATATTCCGGCTTCATTTATGTACTGTCTGTTGTTCGGGGCGTTGATCTCACCAACCGATCCGGTGGCGGTCATCGGTATTCTCAAGACGGCGGGAGTTCCTAAAAGCCTTGAAACAAAAATTGCCGGAGAATCGCTCTTCAACGATGGCATCGGGGTAGTGGTATTTGTGATTATACTTTAGCTGGCCCAGGTAAGCGTGGATATTAACGTTGGCAGGGTGGTGTTGCGCTTTATTGAAGAAGG
>JAQUCQ010000351.1 GCA_028686145.1 Desulfuromonadaceae bacterium
GCTCAGATGCTTTTCGGGGCCAACGCCAAGGGATATCCAGAAGGCGTTTTTCCGGTCAAACAGATCCACATTGGCTCGGCTGAGATTTCTACGCTCCAGCTCCTGATTATCGCAACATCAGCCATCTTGATGATCGGTCTTGAATTTATCGTCCACAAAACGAAGATTGGCAAGGCAATGCGTGCAACCTCAGAAGATTACAACACTGCGGCACTGATGGGTATTAACGTCAACATGGTAATTTCATTTACATTTGCACTTGGCTCAGCACTGGCCGCCGCCGGAGGTGTTTTGGTCGGCTTACTCTTTAATGCGGTATCGTTTAACATGGGCCTGATGGCCGGCTTAAAAGCCTTTGCGGCGGCAGTTCTGGGAGGAATCGGCTCAATACCCGGTGCCATGCTTGGAGGTTTACTGCTGGGGGTTACCGAAGTTGGTGGTGTTGCGATCGGTTTTTCGTCCTACCGGGATGCCATTGCTTTTGCAATTCTGGTGCTGGTGCTGCTGGTAAAGCCGACCGGCCTAATGGGACGCAAAATTCAAAAGAAAGTGTAAGCATCGGAGCTGGAGTTATTATATGGGTGATTATTTTCAACTACTACTGGGGAACCTGAATCCCTACTATCTACAGATCCTTGTCAATATCGGGATCGGCATCATTCTGGCGCTCGGCCTGAATGTCATCACAGGCCTGACCGGCCAGCTTTCGCTGGGTCATGCCGCTTTTATGAGTATCGGGGCCTTTACCAGCGCGGTACTCACCACAAGGTTCAATATGCCATTCAGTATGAACCTGATTCTGACCGGATTCATCACTGCAAGTGTCGCGGCCATCATCGGGCTCCCTATTTTGCGCCTGACAGGAGATTATCTGGCGATCTGCACACTTGGCTTTGCCGAAATTGTCAAGGTTGTATTCCTCAATCTTGATATCACCAACGGGGCCCTCGGCCTGTCGGTACCTGCTCCGAGCACCACCATTCCATTACCGGTTATAGTCTGGACTATTGTTGTACTGACGATCATTTGTGTTTCTTTTATTCACAGTTCACGGTTCGGCAGAGCACTTATGGCAATCAGAGGGGACGAAATTGCAGCTGAAGCTATGGGAATAAACGTAACACTTTACAAAGTTCAGTCTTTCGCTCTCGGATCTTTTATCGCCGGCGTCGGTGGAGGTCTCTACGCCCATTTCATGGGCTACATAAATCCTTCTGATTTCGGTTTTCTTAAATCAGTCGATATTCTCAGTATGGTCGTTCTGGGAGGACTCGGGAGCATTACCGGCAGTGTCGTTGGTGCCAGCATATTGTCAGCCGCACCGGAGTTTTTACGTTTTATGGCCTCCTACCGCATGCTGGTCTATGGCGGCCTGCTCGTCAGCATGATGATTTTCCGTCCCAATGGCTTGATGGGCGGAATAAGCTTCACTGGCCTGGTCCTTCGCGCATTGGGACGCAAACCGCACATGAAATCACAGATGGAACAAAAATTAACTGAGACACTGAGATCCGGCAATGGCGATACTTGAACTAAACAATGTAACAATCCGATTTGGTGGCCTTGTGGCCGTCAACAATGTCAACCTGACGGTAGAAAAAGGGACGATCCAGGCGCTGATCGGCCCGAACGGCGCAGGCAAGAGTACGCTCTTCAACCTGATCACCGGCATCTATCGGCCAACCAGTGGTTCCATCTCTTTCAAGGGACGATCCGTAAGCGGAACACCGACCTATAAAATTGCTGCGGCCGGGATTGGCCGGACATTCCAGAATATCCGGCTATTTACAGACCTTACGGTACTGGACAACATCCTGATTGGCGCCCATAGTCGCGGGCGGTGGAATTTGACCGGGGCTCTGATGAAGTTTACCCCCTGGGTGCGAAAAGAAGAGGGCAAACTAATGGACCTTGCCAGAGAGTGCCTGCAGATGGTTGACCTTACATATCGTGCCTTTGAACTATCCGGCAACCTCCCATATGGCGAGCAGCGCAGGCTCGAAATTGCCCGAGCTCTGGCATTACAACCAGATCTCCTGCTGCTGGATGAACCGGCAGCCGGGATGAACCCCCAAGAAAAAGCCGAGTTGATGGCGATGGTCCAACGCATCCGTGCTACCGGTATAACGGTCTTTCTGGTCGAACATGACATGAAGTTCGTCATGGGAATTTCAGATCGCATTGCCGTACTTGATTACGGTGAAAAGATTGCGGAAGGACTGCCGGAAGAGATCAGAAAGAACCCGAAAGTTATCGAAGCATATCTCGGCAAGGGGGCAGCAGATGCTCACGCTTGATAAAATCTATGTTAATTATGGTGCCATCAATGCATTGAAAAGCATTTCCTGCCAGGTTGAAAAGGGTGAGATCGTGGCGCTGATTGGCGCGAACGGAGCGGGAAAAACGACCATCTTGAATGCTATTTCCGGTATAGTACCGATGTTTTCCGGAACAGTGACCTTTCTTGATGAGACAATCAGCGGCATACCGCCTCATGAGATTGTTAAGCGCGGAATTTCTCAGGTTCCTGAAGGGCGCCGCGTCTTTGCCAACATGTCCGTCCTTGAAAACCTTGAGATGGGCGCCTACATCCGTAACGACAAAAGCGCAATTCTGGAGGAAATCGAGCAGGTTTTTACCCGTTTTCCCCGCCTGTTTGAACGCAAAAAGCAGATGGCAAAGACCCTCTCCGGCGGCGAGCAGCAGATGCTTGCCATGGGGCGTGCCTTGATGTCCCGGCCCAAACTGTTGTTGCTCGATGAACCATCCATGGGGCTTGCACCGATGCTGGTCGAGCAGATTTTTTCCATTATTCAGGAAATCAACGCCAGCGGCACAACTGTCATGCTGGTCGAACAGAACGCCAACATGGCCCTTTCGATTGCCAATCGTGCCTACGTGCTTGAAACCGGTGAGGTTGTTCTGCAGGGACCTGCCAAAGAACTGGCGGCCAATCCGGACGTCAGAAAAGCGTATCTGGGTGAATAAAAGGACGTGTCTGTGAGCAACAAACCGATAGTAAACCCCTACCTGGCGGTGCTGGTGGGGGTTTTTGCTGTGTCGTTCTCCGCCCTGTTTGTCAGGCTCACTACCGCGCCGGCGCTGATAATTGCCACCTATCGCCTGCTGTTTACCTTTCTGATATTGGCTCCTTACACCCTGTTCCGCCACCGAACCGATCTCGTCACAGCCACATGGCGGCAACGCGGTCTGGCAGCGGCCAGTGGCGCCTGTCTGGCTCTGCATCTTGTCACCTGGTTTATCTCACTGAGCTATACCAGTGTAGCCAGCTCTGTGGTTCTGGTAACCACGCAACCGGTTTTTGTTGTTATAGGTTCCTGGATATTTTTCAGAGAAAAGGTCAGCCGACTTGCCATGATGGGAGGCGCACTGGCACTGTTCGGTAGCATTATCATCGGAGCAGCTGATTTTAAGATCGGAAGAGATGCCTTGTGGGGAGATATGCTGGCTCTTGCAGCAGCAGTTTTGGTCTCCGGTTACCTGCTGATTGGACGACGCTTGCGCGGGGGTGTCTCTTTACCGGCCTATACCTTCTATACATACGGCAGTAGTGCATTAATTCTGGTCATAGCAAGCCTTGCAAGCCGCACTCCATTTGCTCCCTACCCGGCACGCGACTGGATTCTTTTTATGGCTCTGGCACTTGTCTGTACCGTTATTGGTCATACTGTCTTCAATTGGGTATTAAAATATGTCCAAGCTTCCGTTGTTTCTGTCAGCGTCTTAGGAGAGCCATTAGGTGCTATCGTGTGGGCTTCGATTTT
>JAQUCQ010000035.1 GCA_028686145.1 Desulfuromonadaceae bacterium
TTTTTTCAGGGTCATGGTGGCCCGATCGCCGTTTCGTTCATTAATAACGAGCTTTTTGATGGTGCCGTTTCCCAGAAAAACAATGGAAATATCTTTTACCTGCCCTTTACCTTGCGGGGTGACCGTCAGGGTGTAGACGGAATTGGTCAGGTCGGCCTGTACAGTTACCCCGTCCGGTAATGACGTGACCGGCGCTGCCAGCTTGGAGAACCACTGTTTCAGACCCTGCTCCGGCGGAAGTGCAATTCTGGTGGGACTCTTGTCTTTGCCTGAAACCTGTTCGATAACAGTGTCCCGCAACAGCATACGTCCGCTGAAGGGCGGGTTTATCTCCATAAAAAACAGATCGGGCTTTTTAAAACGAAGCGAACCGCTCATCACCATAGTCCGCTTCATCAGGGAGAGCCGTTTTTCCTGGGTGATGTCGGCGGTAAAATCAGCAATGCCGGCAAAACCGAGACGTAACGCCTCCAGTCCTTCGACAGGAGAGATTGTTCGGGCAACGCAGGGAGAGGCGGTCAGCACGAGCACCACCAGCAACAGAAAAAATACCGTGTGTAACGGTCGTGCCTGATTCATACGCATCACAGATTTCCCACCCCGAGGGTCAGTTGTACGGCGAGGAGTTGGTCCGCGCCGCTGAAAACAGTCCCTTCTATCATGAACAAACGCCCAAAAGCTTTTATCACCATGGCAGACACGATCAGTACTCCCCCGACATCTGGCGAGCCGAAAAATTCGGCATGGTCAATTGAGGCCATAAAACCTCCCTCGCCTTCCGCCTGTGCGACAACGATACCGGCCAGCTGGGCAACACACTCAATCATGAGGATCTGGGGGAAACCGCAGGTAGCACCCACCCCTCTCCGGGCAACTCCCCGTACTCCCTGTTCCAGCTCAACAATCCGGTCAAGGAGCAGAAAGGGGTAGCGGTGGGGCAAATAGTGAGCCGGGTCGGGATTAAACAGGAGCGCCTCCTCTAAAGCGGATGGCGTAGTATGGGCCTTCCGGTGAGGCCGCGAGGTGCAGCCCGGCCTGGTCCGCTTGCAGCGAGGCGAGCAGTGCCGCCATGGCGGTGCCACCCATAGCCAGCGATCGGCCGACGGTCTGCCCGATGTCGATCGTGGAACGGGAGGATACCCGCTCCAGTAGTCCCGGCATATCAGCTGCCGTTCCGGAGAGCGAAACATGTGAACAGGAATCAGCAGGTCCGGCAAGCAGGTCAAGAGCTTCACTTTCACGCCCTGATGCAAGCATACCGATGGTCGTAATGGTTTCAACCATCGCTTTTACCGCAGCGCCACGCCGGGCGGCATGGGCCGCACTCTCCAGGACAATGATGCCGCACCCTTCTCCGAAAGGTGCGGAGGCATGTTTCATCTGCCCCATGACATCAAAACCCTTAATTATGAGGGGTATGAGCTCATCTGCTCCTCCGGCCAGCATGATATCGGCACGTCCCTCTTCGATAAAACGGCATGCCATCATGAACGCTGATTCTGCCGAACAGAAGCGCTGGACCAAGGTAACGTTTGGCCCCTTGAAACCGTGCTCGATGGAAGCATTGCTGGCAGGGGAATTGGGAACGGTGTTGGGAAATATCATCGGGATCAATCCCTCAACACCACCCGTAAAGTACCCGGTCAGGAATTCCGCGGAATTTGATACTCCGCAAAAGCCGCTGCCGAGCGCAATACCGACCCATTCCGGAGAAAGTTCTTTCAGGTCGATGCCGGCATCTTCCAAGGCCAGGCGGGCCACCGCAACCGCAAACTGGCTGCAGCGGTCCATCTTGCGGGCCTTCATGGGCGGCATAAAGTCTGAGGCCTTGAATCTGGCGACTTTTCCCCAGCGCAAGCCATCCCTGCCAAGCACATCACCGGGAATGGGCGCAAGTGCGTCACACCCGGTACGCAGCAGATCCTGAATGGCAGCTATCCCTATTCCGGCAGCGGTGACGGCGGAGTAACCGGTAACAACAATTCCTGAAATCGGACTATTCATAGTGACAGCACCAGAGAAGTAATATTTCCGCCAAAGGCAAACGAGTTGGACATGGCAATGGTACTATCGGTCGGCACACTTCCGGCATGGCAATACTCCAGGTCACATTCCGGGTCCCGACCACGGTAATTAAGCGTCTGGGGAATTATTTTCTTATTGAGCGCGATAATGGTTGCAACGGCCTCGGTAGCCCCTGCAGCCCCCAGGCAGTGCCCGGTCATGCCTTTGGTGGAAATGAGGGGGACACGGGGGGCCCGTTCACCGAAGACCAGTTTCATTGCATTCGACTCAACGACATCATTGAGCGGGGTTCCGGTCCCGTGGGCGTTAACCCAGCCAACCTGCGACGCATCAACAGCGGCCCGTTCAAGTGCCTGGAGCATGACGCCCGCCGCCGCCGTACCGCCCGGTTCGGGAGCCGTCATATGGTATGCTTCGCCCGCCAGGGCATACCCGAGTACAGCACCGTATACCCGGGCACCGCGCGCCATGGCATCTTCCTCACGCTCCAGCACAACGAAAGCAGCCCCCTCACCCAGGGAAATGCCCTGACGGCCGAGGCTGAAAGGAGCACATGGTTGGGGATCGACCACCCGGAGCGAATTGAAGCCTGCAAACGTCAGCATCGAGAGCGTATCTGCGCCGCCTGCCACCACAAGTTTCTGGCGACCACACGCTACCAGATCGGCCGCCCACCCGATGGCGGTTGCGGAAGAGGAACAGGCGGTCGTTACCGTCCCTTGATAGCCGCACAGATTGTAGATCCGGGCGATGTCCGCCGAGGTCTGGTCCGGCAGGATGCCGCGCAGGAGCGATGGGCGCTCATCCCGTCCTTCGAGAAGGGCTTTCAGCCAGATTTCCCCCTGGAACATGCCGGCAGCGCCCCCACCCATGGAGACACCCATGTCATACGGCGAATAGCGGTCGGCAGCTCCACTGTCGCGGAGTGCCTGACCGGCGGCAATAACGCCGAACTGATCGGAGCGGGACAGTTTGCGGGATGAACGTGAGTCAAAATAATCACGGGGGTCATACCCTTTGATCTGCGCACCAATTTTGGCCGAAAAAGGGGAGACGTCAAACAGGTCTACCGGCTGAATGCCGCTTCTCCCTGCGCAGAGCGCATCGGTAAATTCCGTTACGCTTTTTCCGACGCTGCAGAATATCCCCAAACCGGTAATAACGACACGGTGCCTGGTCATACGGTACCACCATCAACAATGATCGATTGGCCGGTTATATACGATGCCCGTTCCGACGCGAGGAACAGGACTGCGGCAGCAACCTCTTCAGGCGTACCGATCCTTCCCAGAGACGACTTGCGAACAATCTGTTCCACCACATCTTGCTTCAAGGAAGCGGTCATCTCCGTTGCAATAATCCCGGCCACAACCGCGTTGACACGTATCCCCATCGGTCCGGCCTCTCGCGCCAACGATTTTGTAAAACTGATCGCGGCCCCCTTGGAGGCAGCATAGTTGCTCTGGCCCTGGGTACCGATCACCCCGGATATTGAAGAGATGTTGACAATACTGCCGCTACGACGCCCCATCATCTTGCGCAGTCCCCACTTACAGCAGTGAAAAAGCGGATTGATATTTGAGCGGATGACCGCATCCCAATCATCCTCCGACATCATGGCCAGATAGCAGTCCCTGATAATACCGGCATTGTTCACCAGTACATCAATATGTCCGGACGCAGCAGCAGCTGCGTTAATTAGTCTGGTCGCTCCCTCTGAGGTTGACACATCGGTCTTGAGCGGTGTAATCGACCCCGGCAGACCCTCGGCCTCTTCGGTCACCGTCCGAGCCGCACCGTCGTTACTCAGATAGGCGGCAAACACCGTGGCGCCTTCACGGGCAAAAGCCAGTGAGACGGCTCTGCCGATACCCCTCGTTCCTCCGGTCACAACAACAATTGAATCCTTGAACTCCATTACCCACCCCGAAGAATTATTCCTGTATTACTATACTGGGCACACCGTAAAATGTCCAGCGTATGGCAAGCGCTGAAGCAGCGAGTATCTCAGAGTAGTTAACTGAGCGGTCGGTGGTGACTCCGGCCGACCCTCTTGATCAATTTCCAGAGCGGCCCCCTGACGTTGAACATGCGAATTGCATCCAACATGGCGGAACTGGCATTTACCTCCAGACCGGGCGCAATCCAGTTCCTGCGCTTCATCGCTTCGGACGTGATCAGGTCGGCAAAACCATCCCGTATCAGCGGAGAAATATAAAAAACCGGCTCCAGCATTGAGGTGGTTTTCTGGATGAGTCCCTCTTCAATGGCGGTTTGGTGCAGAGCGGTATGCGGATAAATACGGATGCCGGTCATGGCGATGACTGCCGTCGGCTGCACCTCGTCCATCAAAGCAAAGCTTTCCAGAATGGTGTCGCGAGTTTCGCCGGGACCGCCAAAGAGCATATAGTGGGCAAAATCAAGGCCGAGATCGGTGCAGAGGCGTGAAGCCCTGCGCAAGTCCTCGACAGTAAATGATTTGCGCATATTTTTTAGCATGAGCGGTGAACCGGAATCGCTGCCGAACTCCACGGCATCGCACCCTGCCGCAATCATGTCATCCATGAGCTCTGCTGTTATGAAGTCCGGGTTGATAAAGGCCGACCAGTTTACCGGCAGCTTTGCCGTCGTCATGGCACGACACAGCTGTGCCGCAAAATCAGGAGGATAATTGAAGATGTCGTCAACAAAGTACAGATAGGAAACGCCAAAATCGTCCACCAGGGCACGGATCTCGGCAATGATATCCGCAATCGGGCGCAGACGCATGCTTCGCCCCTCCAGCAGAGGGTAGGTGCAGTAAATGCAGCCGAAGGGGCAGCCACGCTTGGTCTGGACATTGGCCATACCCCCTTCACGGTAATACCGGCCCACGTCAAAGAGGGTACGATCGGGAGTGCCAAAACTTTCCACCGGGAGCGGCGGAATAAAATCGGGCCTGCCGGACACGACAACCCCCGGCAGTAATGATGGATCCCCGCCCGTCTCAAGGCAGTCCAGCAGCCGGGGAAGCAAGTGCTCTCCCTCACCGGCGACACCGTAATCGGCACCGACCGCAGCAAGTACTTCCACCGGCATCAACGAAAAACCGGAGCCGCCGATAATGGCCACGGCCCTGCCATGGACCAGGGTAACGATATCCCGCACCCCGTCAAGGTAGCTGCGCGTGCCCGGCCAGGTGACGTTGTCCAGGTTGCGCAGGGAAATGACAACGGCATCGGGTTGCTGTTCGGCAAGGGCGGAGGAAATAGCCCGCTGGGGATCGGATTCGAAACAGAGGTCAAGTACGGTCATACCATGCCCGGCAGCAGCCAGCGGACCGGCCAGGCAGGCCAGCCCGATCGGGAAGACCGGATAAGGGTCGCGCTCACGGTTGGCAGAAATCAGCAGCAGTTTCATGGCACCTCCAGCCACGCCAGCAGGCGGCTGACCCGTTCGGCAATCACCGGAGGTAACTGGAACTGGAGCACACCGTCCAAGTCAGTTAATGCGTGGGTTGTCACGCCAGTGGCACATTTTGTGCCGTCCGGGCCGATTATGGTTGTGTGGAATTCCAGCGTGGCGGTGTGGGTACGCCGCATGGTGGTTTGAATTGTCAGCACCTCATTAAAGCGGGCCGGACGCAGATATTTCAACTCAAGGGCAACGACGGGTCCCAAAAAACCATCGGCAACCAACTGGATGGCATCCAGTTCGAATTGCCCTGCCAGGGCATTGCGGCCGATCTCCATCCAGGCGACATAATGGCCATGCCACGCCACCCGGTAGGCATCAACTTCGTTGAAACGGACGGTTATGCTGGTTTCGTGATTTTTCATGTCTCGCTATCAATCCAGCGGTTGAATTTGGCGAGCGCCGAGCCGACTCCCACCTCTTGAAACCGGGTCACTCCCCGGGAACGAAGCGTGCAGTAGGTTGCTTCCCAATACACCGGCCGGCAGAGCTCCTCCACCAGAAACGCCGGAATAGCCGCGGCTGTCAGCGGCGTCTGACCGATGTGCTCAACCAGCGGAATCCGTGGTTCGGCAAAGTGATACTCCGCCACAATCTGTTGCAGTTCTCCGGTGATCGCTTCTATCAGCGGCGTGTGGAGCGGGGCGTCACAGGGGAAAATACTTACCGAAAAAGCGCCGGAAGCCGTGGCCTCAACCAGTGCAGCATCCACTTTTCCCCGTTCACCGGCCAGCAGGAAATGACGCGAGGTGTTGAAGTTGGCGATATAAATGTCGTGGTTGGCCGCTATCACCGCCAGCGACCCAAGTGGCAGTCCAATGACACATCCGAGCGCATACGCCCTCTGCAGGCCCATACGTGCCATGGACACGCCGATACGGCTCGTCAATGCCAGAGCGGTCTCACTGTCGATCGAGCCGGATGCCGCCAGGGCAGGGTAGATCCCCATGCTGTGTTCGGCAATCAGGTCCGGTCCGCGCCCCTGGCTCTTCAGCTGACTGGTGCGATATAGGCTGGTACAGGCGCCGAATAACTGGAGCCGCACGCTCTCGTTGAGGTCTGAAGAGGACGAGCCGAATTCAACGGGATTGAAGCCGGTTGTTTTCTGGCAGAGCAGGGCAATTTTCTGAAATTCAGGATCACTGCAGTGCGTATCGGTAAAGGCTATCGGCTGGCCGGGATACATCCAGCAGATCATGCTTCGCTCCTTTTGCGTCGGATGGCGGCACGGAAGCCGAGATTCATCGGCCCAAAAACCTGTACCGAGCGGTGCAGTTTAAAAAGTCGGCGATACATGGAAGGAAATGAATAAAATGAACGGTTAAGCCAGTCGTACCCTTCCTGGAGCTGTTGAATCGTCATCCCCTTCGGCTGAAAGTTGATATGCTCCATGTCATAGTCGCTCCAGCTGCTGGGTATAATTCGCCCTTCCGCTTCCAGGCGGCGGCGGACAGCGGTACCGGGGTAGGGGGTCAACAGTGGGAAAATGGCTGATTCAAGACGCGCATCCTCGCAGAAACGAAGCAGTTTCGGGAATATCTCAGGGGTATCACCGTCATAGCCGAGCACAAAGGAGCCGAGAATGCCGATACCATTGTCACGGAAGGCCTGGGCGTTTGCCATGAATGACTGGGCCCGGTTGGTAACCTTGCCCATGGCGGCCAGTGATTCCTGGTTGAGCGATTCAAAACCGACGAACATTCCGAGGCAGCCGGACTCACCGGCCGCGCGCAGCAGTTCTGGGTCAGACGCAAAATCGATCGGCGCATGGGAGAGCCACTTGAGCCCCATCCCCTTCATCCCCTGGAAGAGCGGCAGTGAATAGCTACGATCCGCCACAATATTGTCATCGACAAAAAAGACAAAAGCGTTGTTTTTTTTCAAACCCTGCAACTCTGCCAGCACCTGCTCAACCGGGCGCTTCCGATACTTACGCCCGTAAAAGGCGGTTACCGAGCAGAATTCACAGTCAAAGGGACAGCCACGTGTGGTCTGGATGGTATTGGTAAGCAGATATTTCTTGCCGTTAAATATCTCGCGACGGGCAAACGGAATATCGGCCATGCTCATCATCGTATCCGGCTTGTAGGTACGCTGGAGGCTTCCACGGCAAAAATCAGCCAGCAGGTGGGGCCAGACAACATCTCCTTCCCCCACCACCACCGCGTCAACGTTGGTAAGCGCCTCGTCCGGCAGATTACTGGCGTGAAAGCCCCCCATGACCACGGTCTTGCCGCGGCTTTTGAAACCGGCGGCAATCTCGTAGGCGCGTGGCGCCTGCGGGGTCATGGCGGTCAAACCAATAAGGTCGGCATCGGTGTCGTAGTCAATCCGCTCAAAATTGTCATCGCACAACTCCACATCCCATTCCGGTGGGGTGACGGCAGCAATCGAAGCCAGGGAGAGAGAGGGAAACTTGAAGGCCAATTCCCCCCACAACCTCCCCTTGGGCCACCCGGGGGAGATCAGCAGTACTTTCATTTACGGTGTTCCCCAATATATCCGGCCATGCTGCGTACCGAGGCAAAAACCGTTGAACCGGTGGCAGCGTCGGGAACAACTACTCCGAATTCTTTCTCCATTGCCACTACCAGCTGCAGTGCGTCGATGGAGTCAAGTCCCAGACCTTCGCCGAACAACGGGGCATCAGTCTCAATTTCATCAGGCGACATCCCCTCAATTCGCAGGCTGTCAATAATCATCTGCTTAACCTTTTCAATTAACTCTTCACTCATGCACTATTCCTTTCCGTGGTTCATATTTTTAAATTATGTAAAACGGTAGTTACCTGTTCATGCACCTTTTGTTTTGTCCGCTTCGGAGCCTTTGCCGAAAAAATCATAAAAATTGTACCACTGGTCCGGGTACGCCCGTATATACCTCTCAAAAACAGCCACCAGCTTCTCCATGCCGGAACGTATGGCGGTGCCATGCTCCCCGTGACCACCGCTGAAACAGATGGGTTCCTCAAGGATGGTGGCATAGAGTCCTTTTTTCTCCATCAGGACAAAAACCGGAATTACCGGCGCCCCACTTGCCAGTGCCAGATAGGCGGCCCCCACCGGGATGTTGGTCGGACGGCCAAAAAAATTCATCCGGATGGTATGGGATGATCCATCCCGATCGCCGAGAATCGCCAGCACCTCGTTACGCCTCAAAGCATTGACTGCCTCGACAATGGCCAGCGGTGAGGCATCATCCCGATCGACATAAATGAACCTGATGCCGCGTTCCCGCCTGACCGCTTCACGCAGTTCATTTACCTTTTCATCCGGCTCACGGAAGGTCAGCATGTTGACCGTATATCCCAGATCGGCCAGGCCCAGACCGCCCAGTTCCCAGTTGCCGAGATGGGGGGAGACGAGAATCGCGCCGTTACCGGCTGCCAGCGCCTGATCCAGCGTTTCGCTGCTGCTGCGCCGCCCGATCATCGCCTGGAGTTTTTCCCCTCTGAGCCGCATCAGCAGCATCACGTCGCACCAGTTGTGGGCAAACATGCGAACGGTTGAAAACACCAGCCGTTCCACATTATTTCTACCGGTGACAACCCGCAAGTTGGCACGCAGGTCCCGGCGCATATCAGCCAGCAGCAGATAAAACAGACCACCCCAGAAAAAAGTGAACGGCGGGAACAGCCACCGCGGCACCAGAATCGTGAACAGTTTGATAAAGAACAGGTTAAGGTTGCTGTAAAAGGTCACTGTTATAACTCATACCGGTACGATAGTAGTGCGCGGGAAGACTCTCCGTTTATCATGGTGTTAAAAGAAAAGTTCCCATGCGCACAGCGCCAGCTTTCTGAAGGTTATATTTCCCCTGCCGGCAGCCTGTTTGAACCCCTGGGTTGCCTCCTGCGAACGACGGTAAAATTTGACAAAAGCCTTTATCAGCAGAAATTGCAAATAATGGCGATTTATCAGGGGATGGCGAAAAACAATGTGCAAGCCATCGTAAAATTTCCAGCGCCGGCAGAAAATGCGATCCTTGACATCCTCATAGAGTTTAGTCCCGGGATACGGGGTCAGGATGGAAAACTGAGCAATATTGGTATTAAGCCTGACCGCCAGGTCAATCGTTTTTTCCACTTCAGCGGCGGTCTCGTTCAGGTTACCGATAATGTAACTCCCATAGGATTCAACCCCGTTTTGCCGCAAGATTTCGGCAGCCAGAGTCACATCGGACGCCTTGGTGTTCTTGCCAAGAGAGTTCAGAGTTTCCTCGTTACCACTTTCTATGCCGAGATAAACCGTTGTGGAACCAGCCGCCGCCATCTTGGCCACCATGTCCGGATTTTTCACAATCGTATCGACCCGCGACAGGTTCCACCATTTCAGGTCATAACCCCGAGCGATTATCCCGTCGGCAATCTGTCCGACCCGCGGCGGCGCAAGGGTAAAGTTGTCATCCATGAAACAGACGGCCCGGAAACCATAGCGGTTATAGACCTCATCCAGCTCGGCCAGCACCGATTCGGCACTTCGGAAGCGCCATCCTCTGCCGAAAAAGCTCGACGATGAGCAGAAATGGCAGGCTCCGGGGCATCCCCGACTGGTAACAACGGGAGTTATGGGACGGTCGGCCATGCTGGCCCGGTACTGATGGAGGTCCACGAGATGCCGGGCGGGAAACGGTAGTGTTTCAACATCGATCGGATCAGCAGCAGGAGTTTCAATCAGGTGGTGGCCATCCTTGATGATCAACCCCTTGACCGCGGCAATGCTCTCCCGGTTCTGGATGGCGGTCAGAAGATTCGGGAAAATGAATTCCCCCTCTCCCCTGACGATATAGTCAACATATCCGGAAGCAAAAATATCCTCCGCCATGAATTGCGGATGGGGCCCACCCATAACCACCGGCCGGCCGGTAGCAGATACCCTGCGGGCAATGGCAAGCGCCTTGTTTGCCCTGGTCGTATCAGCCGAAATCCCCACCACATCGGCGCGCCGGATATCGGCGTCATCCAGGCGCCCGTCATCAGCAGCCAAGTCGCGTACAACCACACTGTGCCCTGCCTGTTCAAGGGTGGCGGCGACATAGAGGAGGCCGATCGGGGGGAGACTCAGGCCAAAGGTGTTAAATACGCTGGATGATCGAGGGTTTACCAGCAGTACATTCATCAGTTGCTGCCCCTTTTTTTCGACTTTGGCTGAAGAGCTTTGAACTCATGTTCCCAGACCGGATCGGCAATCTCACCATAGGCACGGGAATAGTCATCCATGCTGTCGGCCAGTCCGGTGAAAATTTCATCCGCCCCCTCATGGGTCGGATACGCACCCTCCGAGGCAAACAGCTCCCGTCCGGCAGCAGGTTGATCGATCAGCATGCAGGGGCGCAGCAGATTGTCATGTTCACCCTGCTTTGCACGGATTTTAGTGAAAAACGGTGACGCCAGCGCCTCATGAATGGTTGTGCGGCGGATATTATCGACGGCAAAATGACAGAAGACGCACGGCTCAATATCGCCATTGGCATTGATATGAAAATACTTGCGCCCGCCGGCCAGACAGCCGGAGATCATCGGTCCGTCGTTCCAGAAATCGATGAACAGCATCGGCTTGGTAGCGCGGTACTCCACCACAGTTCGACGCAGGCCATCGCGCTGTTCGGGTGTCGGCATCAGTTCGGGCTCAGGCTTACGGCCAACCGGAACATAGGAAAAGAGCCACATGGCAAAGACTCCCTTCTTCAGGAGCATGTCGATATAGTCGCCATTGGTGATGATATCGGAATTTTTACGGGAATGGGTGAAAGATCCACAGAAGGAGAGCCCCCCCTCTCTCATCAGGTCCATGGCATGCATGACTTTTTTGAAATGTCCCGGGCCGCGACGTTCGTCGGTTTCCTGCTCGTACCCCTCGAGCGAAAATGATGGCATGACATTTCCGACCTCGGTCAGCTTCTCAACCATCTTTTCATCGATCAAGCCGCCGTGGGTAAAGACCAGGAAAGCCATGTCGCTGTGTTTTTTGAATATCTCGAAAATGCCTTCCATATAAAACGGCTCACCGCCGGATATTACTGCAAAATAGACCCCCATCTCCTTCATCTGGAGCAAAATGGAGTCGACCTCATCCAGAGAAAGTTCCAGCGACTTGTCGTAGTCGCCGGCATAACAGCCGTAGCAGTTCAGATTGCAGCGCATGGTGGGGCTGATGACCACGGTTGAAGGGGGATAGTAACCGTGCGTGTCGCTCCACTCCTTACGTTTGTTGGTGCCGTTCAGGAGGTGGTTGACGAGCAGGTTGCTGATCCATTTGTCACGCTGATTGGGATGCAGATCGCGCAGAATCCGGCGGGGGAACTCGATACTCGGATGTTTATCCCGCACCAGGCCGCGAATCCAGCGGATGCGTTCCTTGTAGTAGTCCTTCTTGGGGATCATCTCCATCACGTGGGTCATACGGATCAGGTTCTCATCCGACGAGTTTATCGCCAGTTCGAGCAGATAGGAAAGGACCTTTTCTTTGGTATAATTTTTCAGGGTGTTTATCATATGAATGTGCCTCGTTACATGTTACGTAAAAACGTCATGCTGATATTTACCGTATCCATGAATGGCCGGTAGTGGCTGGTCGCGCGTCCATCGGCAACCCGTGCGGCAACCGGGAGGGAACCGACCGTGAAGCCGCTCTTCCAGGCTTTCAGCAGGATTTCCATCTCCAGTGCGTATCCGTTTGATGTTAATGACAGTTTTTTCAATACGTCACCTGAATAGTACCTAAAACCGGACTGACTGTCGGTGATTTCAAAACCGGTACGTTTCCAGATACACCAGACACCAATCCGGTTCCATAATTTACGGAGCCCGGCCATCTGTTCAAACTGTGAGCGACGGGACGCAATAAGGATACCCCACTGGCCGCTTTGTGCCGAAGCAAGAAGCCTCGGGATCGCTGTAACATCATGTTGACCGTCGGCATCAATGGTGACCACGGCGTCAAAACCGGACTCAAGCGCCCAGGCAAAACCGGTTTTCAGCGCGGCGCCCTTACCGAGGTTTCGCGGGTGGCGGAGCAGCGCCACCGGCAATCCGTCCAACAGCCGGGACGTACCATCCGTCGAACCATCATCCACCAGTACGACCGCCACGCCCTGTTCCAGACACTCTCGCACCACTGTCAGAATAGTTTTTTCAGCGTTATATGCAGGAATCAGGATGCATGCTGCCACTCGTTAATCAACTCCTTGACGGTGATAAATCGATACCGTTGTAACAGCCCGCTCAAGCGGGGAGCCGCATCTGTTCGAGTCCCATAGGATACGAACCGTTTCAGAGAGGGGAGGTCAAGCCGGGGTCCGGCAGGGTCCACCTCTCGGGGATGAAGATACAAAACTGCCGGTTGGTGGCACCGGTTCAGCTCATCGATAGTCGCGCAGATAGTCCTGAAAGGAAAAAACCTGAACCCCCAGCCGCCACCGGTCGGCAGGTTACCGACCAAGGACCTTGTCACCATCGGCGGGATTTCCCACAGGCCCGCTCCTTCACCAAGAAGACGGTAGGGAATACGGCTGCCGCGGGGATTGCCCACAAACGGAAGCGGATTAAGACTTGAATCGTAGCGATACCCTTCTTCCCGCAGGATGGCAAAGGGCCACCCAGCCTGTTCCGACAGAGACCACTGCGGCGCCCGGTATCCAAACGGGCGCTGCCCGGTCTGCTCCAGCAGAATCCGTGCGGTGAGCAGCAGTTCTTCCCGGAACTGTTGCGGCGTCAATTCCGACACCAGACGGTGCGAATACCCGTGTGAAGCTATTTCATGCCCTGCCGAACAGATCATCGGTGCCAAATCCGGATCGTTTTCCGCCACGGAACCGAGCATGAAAAACGTACCCTTCTGTCCATGTCGAGAAAGCAGCGCCAAAATCCTTTCCAGATTTCTTCGGATTCGCCATGACCCGCGTGGAGGAACAGGCACAGCCTTTCCCGGCTCGCAGACATGGTACCAATCCTCCATATCAACTGTTAATACATTGTGCGCCGTAACGTCACTCCGAGACCTGAAGATAAAGAAATAAACATTACATAACAAATGATATCAAGTCAATACACCTATCCCTCTGAAGTCGCGGTCCGTTTGCGACACACCAGAACAATTTCATCGACACCGATCGTATCGACCAGTCTATCGACGAATTTCAATCGCTTTTGAATGAGCATCCCCAGCGGCATCAGTACCTTATTATAGCACCACATCGCTTTCCGCCGATGATGTTTGAGCCACCAGACGCTGAAGTCCAATATCCGTGGGTTCGCCGGTTGCATGCCGTATATGGCACTTTTTTCGAGTACCAGATCATGGGCAGCAATCAACGTCAGCAAATCAGCAGGATCATACCTGCGCACATGGCCCACGAATTCATCGAATTTTGTCCAAAATTTTGTATGCAGCGGGACAGAAAAGACAAAGTAGCCTCCCTCCTTGAGCACACGGCTTACCTCACCAAAAACCCGCCGGTCATCCTCGGCATGCTCGATGACATCAAACGCGCAGACAAGTTCGAATTTCCCGGTGCTGAACGGTAGCGCACCGATTTCACCGGTGACTGCGATGCCGCCGCACTCCTCCAGACGTTCAATCACCGGTGGGCTGATGTCTACGAAACTGGTACCGCATATTGGCAAACGCGGGCGCAGGCCAGGACCTATTTCCAGGCGCGCCGGGGCAAGCGGCAGCAAACCGGAAATCAGCGGCCAAGTATTGAAACGATCGGGCCGTTTCAGGTGAGACTCCGACCAGAGGACATCATAGAAGTCGCGGTTGACAACGCTGCTATCACGCATGCTACGACTCCTGGCGGCATTTTGTAACGCCGGCTTCATATATTGACTCCTGAAATGGTCGCTGGAAAGAACATTCATCCCCACCGGCGGCCGTAAGACGGTCGTTAGGTCCCTTGCGGAGAACGTTGTATGCCAGGTTTGTGAGGCGGCGGCCCGGATTTCTCCAGACCCGGGACAGGACTGCAGGCCAGGTATATGCCTCCTTGCGAGCCTCCAGCCACCCCCGGTAGAGCTGTTCGGGTGACATCAGCTTCGGCCGGAAAACAACCTCCGAGTGGTTGTAACGGTCCCATTCCCTGTGCAGAAGGCGCCCTTCCTGTTCATACTGTTGAAAAAGCCTTGTTCCCGGATAGGGGGTCAGCAGGTTGAATGTGGGGACACTTGCAGCACATTCCTCAACAAAGCGGAGCGTTTTTTCAAAGATGCTCTGGTCATGATCATCAAAACCAAAAATAAGCGAGGTTTCGAGGATAATACCAGCATCACTCACGCGCTTCATAAGTTCGGCCTGAGATGCCTGCCCCGCTGATTTGGCGAGCAGGGAGTATGGCCCCGTTATCGACTCGATCCCGACGAAGAGACCGATGCAACCGGAGCGGGCGACAAGCTTGAGCAGCTCCCGGTCTTCGGCAAAACGCAGGCTTGTTTGTGATCCCCAGCGGATACCCAACTCGGCCATCCCTTCAAGAACCGGCCGTGCCACCGCAGGATCACCCAGCAAATTGTCGTCCAGGAAGATCACCAGTTTGCGGGGGAAAGAGCGGATCTCAGCAAGGATGTCGGCAGGGTCGCGGTAGCGGAAACGATTGCCAAAATAGTGGGTAACGGTGCAAAAAGCGCAGTCGTAGGGGCAGCCGCGGCTGGCCTGTATGGTCTGGGTCGTCAGATACCGCTTGCCGGCCAGGATTTCTCGGCGCGGCCAGGGAACTTCGAGTGTATCGTCCTGCGGTATCGGAGCGCGGTATACTTTTTCGAGCCTGCCGCCGATAAAATCATCGAGGAGCATGGCCATGACCGGCTCAGCCTCGCCTATGACCACTGCATCCGCATGGGCAAGAGCCTCTTCGGGCATAACCGTCGGGTGCATTCCCCCCATGATGACCGGAACCCCTTCTCCCCTGAATTGGTCAGCTATTTCGTAGGCACGGGTCGCCTGGTGAGTCATGGCGGTAATTCCGACGAGGTCGAACTGTCCGCCGGACGGGATAACGTCCTGGCTTTCATCCACGAGGGTAACTTCCCACTGCAATGGGGTCACAGCGGCAACCTGCTGGAGGGAAAGCGAAGGAAGCTGGAAATACTTTGCCCAGCCGAGCTTGTGCGTTGCAGGGTAAATGAGCAGGAGTTTCGGACGAGCCTGGTTGGGGAGGCGGCGTTGCGAAAGCCTTGCTTGTTTTGGTGATTCTTCTGACATTCCAGTTCCCTTTGCCTTTGTATCTGCATGGCGAGCGGTAACAGAGTCGGATGGGCATGCCATAGACGGCTGACTAACATATATCAACTACCGTGCCAGATAAAAATGGAAACAAGAAGAGTGTAAAGGTGTGATTGTACGGGGAAAACAGATCTATAGTGATCTCATCAAGAGGAAAACCATCAACTGAATCCGCCATGCGCAACATATCCGCCAAATATGACGGCCTACATATTTAGCTCGCTTGGTGTTGCTTTTAGGCAATGAACGAAGATTACC
>JAQUCQ010000352.1 GCA_028686145.1 Desulfuromonadaceae bacterium
TGTTTCGGCGGCGACCAACTACGCCCTGGCGGTCAAGGTGTTTCAGCACACGGCAGCGTATGATGGCGCTATCTCCAACTATCTGGGGGCGCGACTGACCAATGAAGTACAGGAATATCCGCCGGTCTTTACCCTGCAGGTAAAAAAAGCCCAGGATCTCCGCTATGGCGAAAATCCGCATCAAACGGCCGCATTTTATATTGAGAACCGCATCTCTGAACCGTGTGTCTCCAACGCCCAGCAACTCCAAGGCAAAGAGCTGTCCTTCAATAATATCATCGACCTGGACGCTGCCATTGAAACCGTTAAGGAATTTGAGCAGAGTGCCGCTGTCATTATCAAGCATACCAATCCCTGCGGTGTTGCGCTGGCTGATTCTCCGCTGACAGCATATCTCAAGGCTCGCGAATGTGATCCGGTTTCAGCCTTTGGCGGTATCGTCGGATTCAATCGTACGGTTGACGCCGCAACCGCAAAAGAACTGACATCAACCTTTCTGGAAGCGGTCATTGCCCCTGGTTATAGTGATGAGGCTCTGGACATATTTACCGCGAAAAAGAATGTTCGGGTCATGCAGGTTCCGCTTCTTGACAGCTATGTTGCCGGAGGATTTGATCTTAAGCGTGTGACGGGTGGATTGTTGTTGCAAGGCCGCGATCTGGGGATGATACACGCCCTTGATTGCCGTGTGGTTACTGAACGTACACCGACGGCATCAGAATACGAAGCGCTCGATTTTGCCTGGCGGGTCTGTAAACATGTCAAATCCAATGCCATTGTGTTTTGCAATCGCGATCAGACGGTTGGCATTGGCGCCGGTCAGATGTCTCGTGTGGACTCATCCAAGATTGCCGTTCAAAAGGCACTGCTCCCTACTCAGGGTACGGTACTGGCTTCGGACGCATTTTTCCCGTTTCGCGACGGGGTTGACGCCGCAGCAGAAGCGGGTGTGACGGCAATCATTCAGACCGGCGGCAGTGTACGCGATGAAGAAGTCATTAAAGCTGCCAATGAGCATGGAATAGCCATGATCTTTACCACCATGCGGCATTTCCGTCATTGAGTCATAGAACGATCAGAACTGAATATCGAGGCGTCTCACTATGAAAATACTTGTTATCGGCGGCGGTGGCCGCGAACATGCTCTGGTCTGGAAAATTGCCCAATCCCCTCTCGTGAGCAAAATCTATTGTGCGCCGGGTAATCCGGGGATGGCAGCGCTGGCTGAGAATCTGCCGATTGCCGTTGATCAGTTGGATAAGCTGCTGGCATTTGCCTATGAAAACAAGATCGACTTGACGGTGGTCGGACCTGAACAACCGCTTTCACTCGGGATCGTCGATCTATTCGAGTCGCATGGTCTCAAGGTGTTCGGGCCGTCACAAAAAGCTGCTTTTATCGAGGGGAGCAAAGCCTTCTCCAAAGATCTGATGCAGAAGTACAATGTGCCGACCGCTGCCTATGGTGTGTTTACCGACCAAGGCGAGGCTGAAGCATTTATTAATCGTACCGGTGCACCGATTGTTGTTAAAGCCGATGGTCTGGCAGCTGGTAAAGGTGTCATTATCGCTCGGACATGCGAGGAAGCGATTTCTGCCGTTCGTGACATGCTCAGCGGCAATGCCTTCGGAAGTGCTGGATCGCGAGTCGTCATTGAAGAGTTTCTGACCGGTGAGGAAGCTTCGTTCCTGGTAATCACTGATGGGAAAAATGTCATACCGTTGGCCAGCGCCCAAGATCATAAGGCTGTTTTTGACGGCGATCAGGGCCCGAATACGGGCGGTATGGGCGCCTATTCGCCCGCTCCTGTGGTAACGCCGGCTATTCATGAAAAAACCATGGAACAGGTTATTCGTCCAACTGTGGCTGGTATGGCAGCTGAAGGGAGACCGTATCGCGGAATATTGTATGCCGGGTTGATGGTGAAGGACGGTGAGGTAAAAACTCTTGAGGTTAATGCGCGTTTTGGTGATCCGGAGTGTCAGCCGTTGCTGATGCGGATGAAGTCAGACATTGTTCCGGTGTTGCTGGCTGTTGCCAATGGAGATATGTCAAAAGAGGTCATTGAATGGCATGACAAAGCGGCCGTATGCGTTGTCATGGCCTCGGAAGGGTATCCGGGAGATTATCGGAAGGGTGATGAGATACAGGGACTGGAACAGGCGGCAGAACTGGATGATGTCTATGTGTTTCACGCCGGCACAACTGCAAAAGCGGACAAGTGTGTAACAAACGGTGGACGGGTGTTGGGAGTAACCGCCCTTGGTTCAACCGTTAAAGAAGCAATTGACGAAGCCTACCGGGGTGTGGCATGTATCACCTGGCCCGGTGTCCAGTTTCGCCGCGACATCGGCCGTAAAGCGCTTGATCGCATCTGAGTTTCAGCTCCTGATTACTTATTTTTGAGGATACTAATGGCAACTGATCCACAGGTTTTATTGATTATGGGTAGTGATTCTGATCTTCCGGTGATGCAGGAAGCCGCGGATATCCTTAAAAAGTTTGGTATTTCCTACGAAATGCGGATTTCTTCGGCGCACCGCTCACCGGAACGGACGATGGCGCTGGCTGCAGAAGCGGCCGGTCGTGGTGTGAAAATTATTATAGCTGGAGCCGGGATGGCAGCTCACTTAGCCGGTGTCGTCGCCGCTAATACCATTCTTCCGGTTATCGGTGTCCCCATGCCGGGCGGTGCCTTGAACGGGGTGGACGCGCTATATTCCACTGTCCAGATGCCAGCCGGCATTCCTGTCGCAACCATGGCAATCGGCAAGGCCGGTGCTAAAAATGCCGCATTGTTTGCCATACAGATCCTGGCTCTTGCAGACCCTCGGCTTTGCAAGGCCCTTGTAGGCTATCGTGTTGAGATGGATGCAGAGGTGGAAGCTAAGGACGCTGATTTGCAGACTCCTTAATCCTCAAATTTTAGCTGGATATACTGATGGATTGAGTCGCAACTATTTGTGTCTTATATCCGAAAGGGGAGAACAGCAATGAAGAAGATGGTCATTATCCTTTCACTGATAGCTTATGCAGGATCTGCTTTTGCAACTGATGTAATCGAAATGAAGCGCGGCATAAAGTTTAACCACAAAGCACATCAGGAAAAACTTGGTGGTGCCTGTAATAAGTGCCATGAAAAAGGACCGGGCAAGATTGAAGGGTTTGGCAAAGATTTTGCCCATAAATCCTGTAAAGGCTGTCACGCGGAGATGAAAAAAGGCCCCATTTCCTGCAAGGGGTGCCACAAACCGTAATTTTGTGACAAAGTATCTCGTTTTGTAGGGTGAATAGTCATGGCACTTGAGGATGATATTTTTTATCTCTGAAACTATTTCTAGTTGACTTTGCCGGGATCACTATGATACTAAATGGAACGCTTTTGGAACGGGGTATGTAGTACCTGTTGATTGCTAAGTAAACAGAATCATTCTGTTACGTGTTTTAATTCTGTGATATTTTCATATTGCAGAAATATTCCCCTTTAGCTCAGTTGGTAGAGCAGGTGACTGTTAATCACCTTGTCCGTGGTTCGAGTCCGCGAAGGGGAGCCATTCAAAAACGAGTCTGATTACCTTTTATGCTGGTAGTCAGACTTGTTTTTTATCAGTTAAATGCGGGAATAACTCAGTGGTAGAGTGTCAGCTTCCCAAGCTGAAGGTCGCGAGTTCGAATCTCGTTTCCCGCTCCATTTAACTGCCTAGAATCATTGAAGTCTCTTGGCGAAAAGTGGCAACTGTCCCCAAACTGTCCCCATAAAACAGTAGTGGGGACAT
>JAQUCQ010000353.1 GCA_028686145.1 Desulfuromonadaceae bacterium
TGCACCTTGGGAACAGCAGCGAACCGCAGCGGATAATGTCGAAGGGAAATGTCGCCCTTTGGACCAGCGCCATGCTGACCTTCAGGATTCACGACCTGAACCGTTGGGGAATCGAAAATCGCTCACCTCAAACACTGTTACAGACAGAGTTTGACGGGATCGTCAAGGACGTGATGCAGAGCGAATCAATCAATGCACTGATCTCCGACCGGGTACGCATCAAGGAGCAGATTTTCCGGACCCTCAAGGACCGACCGATCAATGAAGGAGGGCTGACCCTCGGGCAGAAGTACGGTATCGAAATAATCTCTTTTGTCCTCCGGGATACCCGCTACGGCGAAAAACTGGCCGAAGCAAGTGAAGAGAAGAAGCGCCGCGAGTTGCTCGCCGAGGCGGATAATTACGCGGCCGACCAAGAGGCAAGCCAGACGAGGAAACTCTATGCCGCCTACACTGAATCGATCCGGCAGATGCGCCAGTCTCTTGGCATAAGCAGCAACAACGAACCCTACCTGCTGGATTTTCTCAATCAACAGAAGTGGGCGGCTGCGTATCAGAAAAATCAGCAGGGTCAGAATACCTTTGTCCTGAACAATACCTCCTCAAAGGTTCCGGTGACCCTCCCCTCTCCCGTCGTCAACCAACCTCAGGTCCCGGTCAAACGCGATGGCACAAACACGAAAGACTAGGACGCCGATCTACGTCAGCCTGTCGGAAACCAGAATCCAACAGATTGAGAAACTGGTCGACGGCTGGAGCAATGAAACGCGCCGCTTCGTGTTGCGCCGACTTCACCAGTTCGAACCGAACCGCTCGCTGTGGCGGCGCCTTCGCCGCTGGGTGCAGCAAATTTTCAACCCAACGCAGCACGATTTCAGGCTTTTGCAGAATCCGGGCCTGCTCAACGACTGGCACCAGCGCTTTGAAGCCGCCGGCTCACAGAACGCTACTGCGGCCTGGAATCATATCCTGGCTAGGGAACTCGACCCCCAAGATCACCAGTACCTGACCTTCCTGCTTGAAAAAAAAACCATTGACACCTTTGTGCCGCAGTCAATTCATGACTATTTCGACAGGCTCTATCACGCCTTTATCCTCAAGGAATACAGCAATGACCCGCTGGTTCCGCGTGCGCCTCTGGTTCTGGTAATCGGCAATTCCGGAAGCGGCAAGAGCGCCACGGTCAAGCAGGCAATCGAAGCGGCTTTCTTCTCTTCCGAAGTTAAACCGGTGGTCGATCTGGACGCCAAAAGGGAAGAGGTACTGGCCGACCAGCCAATCTGGCGCAGCTTGACCGAAGTAGACCCGGAGCTGGCCGCCCGCATTGAACATCGGCGCAAACGCGCCAGACTGCGTTTCTTTTCGCGGGTGCCGTTTATTCGCTATTTTTTCCGCAACCGGATCAGCCGGGCTCTCTCCACTGTCGATGAAGAAGGGGTACCGGTCGATTACGGCATCATTACGCCCAACGACTATCAGACCGCCTGGGCTGGGGAACCCGGCAACTACCTGCGCAAAGCGATGGGTGACCCGCGGCAGTTGACGATTCGCCACCTGGAAGAAGCACATTCCGCCTTCGGCCGCCCCGACGAGCGCAGCACCATAAAGAACCAGCAGGCGACCCTGATCGATGCAGCCAACATCATTCTTGATGAGATAGCTTACGGTCGCCGCGACTGTATCATCATCGCCACCACCGACCAGCCAGAGCAGTTCGATCCAGCCATCTACCGCCGGTTCATGGAGCGGGGGCTGATCATAGACGTCAACGACATCTGGGACGACCCGGCCAACCTGCGCGAGGTAGTCTGCCTGGAACTGCGCCGGAGCAACCACCCGCAAGACCCACTAGCCGAACCGCCGCCGCACCTCTCTGAAGAGGATCTCGACAACTCGGTGGAAAGACTCTACCCGATCTTTCGCCAGCGCAGCCTGCGCATCACTCCGTCCTATGTCCGGCGGCTGATATCCTCACTCATCACTATCAAGGGGTATTTTTGCGTCGAGCACCTTGACGACCAGCTATTGATCCGCGATGCACTCAAGGCGGTGGCACGCAATGCCTATGGGTCGCTCTACAACAAAGTAGTCGGGGGACTTGACCGCAGTATCAACTGGAAGGATTATATCGGAACAATCAAGAACGAATTTTCCGAAATGGCAAACAACGCCCTGTTCTACAATATTAACGAAGAAAAGGGTGTGGTGCTGGCCGGCCCGCCCGGCTCGGGAAAAACTTTTATGGTGCGCGCCTGGCTGGGGGACAATCATGACGTTCAGGACTTATCAGCCAATCTTGCGGATCTAACTGATGTTAACAGTCCCCTCGAAGGAATGATAGCGAACCTGGAACGGATTTACGATATCGCCAAAATGATCTCACCGGCAATCGTCTTTTTCGACGAAGGTGATGCCGTCGCCCCACGGCGTTCGCCACAGGGAGGAAGCCCCTATGACAAGATCACCAACAAGTTCCTCTCGATCATTGATGGCGAGTCACCACTGAACCGGGTCTTTACCGTACTGACCACCAACCGGCTCGACATTATCGATCCGGCCCTGATCCGCTCGAAACGGCTGAAGGTCCTCAACGTCACCGGCCATCTGCGCGATGAGGACCGTTCACGCATCATCATCCAGGCGCTTGAAGGAATCCCGCTGACCGACGAATTGACGATTGAGGAAGTTTCCCGCCAGAGTAACTCCATTTGCGAAACCCCGGCTGACTACAGCGCCTATGCCGAAAAGGTCCGCTCCCTGCGGACAACCGAGATGGAGGTAATCCAGAAGCTGCTCAGCACCAGATCGGCCGATAGTGAAGAAAAAATCCGCTTCGTCCGTTACAACTACAAGATTCTGCTCGGCCTGCTGGAAGGGATGTTGCCGAACAGTGCCCTAACCCAGAGAGCTCGCCAGGGGGAAGAGGGTATGCTTGACCGGCTGGACGAAATCCTCGCCCTTTTTTGCGGGATTAAAACCGACAAGGACTTTCCAATCACCCGCTGGCACCTGCAGAACGCCCGCCAACAACTGGCCAGCAGTCCGCAACGAAGGGGAAAGCAACAGCTCGATGAATTCCTGGAAACTGAGCTTTCCAAAGAGCCACAGGTCGGCTTCGTCGTCGGGGTCGGCGCTAACGATACCAGCGGCGTCCTGCTGCCGATTGCCTCGACTCTTGTTTACCGCCTCTATCCGGAAAAAATTGTTGTTACCGGCGCCGTTTCGACCAGCTCCGCCTCCGGCGCGGAACTGGATCTGGCAGTACAGATGATGCACCAGAGCTCCCGCGAGGCGTTAACTTTGGTCGAAAGCTACTTGCAGTCGTTGCTGCCGCAGGTCAACATGTCACGGCTGCTGGGCGAGTTCCTCAACGGCTATTCGATTCACCACCAGTTGCTTTCCGCCTCCTATAGCGTTGGCGGTCCCTCAGCCGGTTTTGCCTTGGCCATCAACACTCTCTCGGTGCTTGTCAATCTGCCGGTGCTGAATGATTTCGGTATTACCGGCGCTCCCTGGATCAAGGGAGCACGCAAAGGGGAGATCGGTGCATCGGTAATCATCGGCGGGCACCGAAAAAAAACCGAGAAAGTTCTGCAGTATCTTCAACGGATGTATATGCCGGTGCAAAACCACCTCGATCTGGAACGGGAGTCTGGAAGCGTCCGGATACGGGATGAAGATCACTCAATACAACCAATACATCGTCTGGTTTCTGTCCTAATGATACGGCAGCCCCGTAAACAGCCAACAAATTATAAGCATTAAAAC
>JAQUCQ010000354.1 GCA_028686145.1 Desulfuromonadaceae bacterium
CCCAGCGGGAGTACATTACCGTTCCGCATCAGTTGCCCCTGGCCAACAGTGATGATCTGTCTTTCCAGCAGGTGACCCATCACAAAATGCGGCACCATATAGCCGGCAACCTGGAAAAGAAGCGGTATATGTCGATAAACGCCGTCCCGGTCCGGCCAGATCATAATATTACCGCCGCCGTGGGCAGCTGAGGCAAGAGGCGCAATCGGAGTAACGGCAAACGGCAAGGGCGGACCGGACTCGGTGACATTCCGGAGCGACACGTTATCCAGAAAGGCCCTCCCTGCTTCATCAAGCACTCTTTTATTTGCAGTCGCAAATACCGGCAAAATGACGTTGCCGGTATTTGCAATCGCAGCAGCAAGGATATGGTCATCTTCATTCCCGTATGATGATGGTTCGGAGAAGATGATATCGACAAAAACCGCATCGGCATGCGACAATCGTTCCAGCAACGGCGCATAGATTTTACGAGGCCATGGCCAGGTAACTCCTTCCGAGGCGAGACTGTCAAGACTGGCTTGGTCAACCTGCACGATAACAATTTTCTTCGCCCCCGTCTCCGGGTTGAACATCTGGGAGAGCAGATCATAGGCCTTCAGCTCGAAGGTGGAAAAGAGCGATGTGAAGGTAAGCGCAGAGAGTAGCAATGAAGCCAGCGATATAAATAAAATGCGTTGAAGCTTGGGGCGGGAAATCATTTCGTTCAGATCCTTACCTGCCTTTATGGGTTCGGGAATATTGTTTTATATCAGAGATGTGAGTGATCGTGAAGTCTATTCAATTGACAAGATGGACTTCATAATCGTAGAGTTGCCGGTAATCGGACCCCCTATGATCAATATTGACAAGCTCAAGCAGCAATTCAAAAAAGTCCTTTCGCTGGATGCCCATCCCGGGCACATTTCCGCTGGTTTCGCCGTGGGTGTTTTCATCAGCTTTACCCCTTTCTTCGGCCTGCACACCGGCCTAGCCATAGTATTGGCCTTCATCTTTCGCCTCAACAAGCTGACCTGCATCTCCGGTTCCTGGGTCAACACACCATTAACGGTCGTTCCAGCTCTGGTCGCCAGCTACAAACTGGGCGAATTCATGCTTGGCAACAATCCGGTTGCCTTTCAAGTAAAAAACCTGGAGTGGAATTCTCTCAAAGGATATGCCTCGGCAATTATTCTGGGAAGTTCGGTGATCGGTTTTTTCGCCGCTCTGGCCGGATATGCGCTCTGCTACTGGCTGGTGGTTGCTTTCCGGAAGAACGATCCGGCACTTAAGGAAATCTCTGACGAGATGGAAGTGGTGGGAGAGGAACTGGATTAGAACTTCAGCTGAGCTGGCCATACTCCCGTGCTCGCGTGTAGAGCGTAATGGAGAGCGCCAGTCCCGTGATCGGAAACAGAAACGCCGTATGGAGCGCCGTAGCTGATATGCCGGTTGCCGACGCACCATACGATCCTACAACGAATCCCATAACCTGCTGTGTCACCGCAGCCCCCATCAATACATAAAAATTAAGCGACGTCAGTGCGGTGCCGACAATACTTACCGGGAACATGGAACGGATAATCGGATAAATCATCACTCCGCTGGAAACGGCCATCCCGATGACAAAAAACAACCCCGCCAGCAGCGGCTGCGGTATTGATTCCGCCCACCCCAGAAAGGCCGTCATCAACAGCAACAGCATCAGTTGCCCCGCCAGCAGGGTTTTCTTGTAGGATCTGAAGATCCGACGGGCAACCACATCGACACAGGAGCTGCCGGCAATAAATCCGAATGAAGTGAACATCAGCATGCTGCCGGTTGCCCCTCGAGACAGATGCAGCACCTCCATCAGATATGGTCCTCCCCACAACGCCTGCAATGCCAGGTAGTTACCATACCAGGAAAACGCGAGAACCCCCAAAAGCCAGAAATCCTTGGTTCCGAAAATATCTCCCCACGCCGTCATCATTTTTATTTTGGGATGCGCCGCATCCTCTTCCCGGACAGAAACGCCACCCGGGCGGTCCTGTACCTTGACAAACACCATCAGCGTCACCAGCGCTTGCACACCGCCAGCAACAAGAAAGGAATTCCGCCAGCCAAAGGCTCCAACTGCCAGCGCAAGAGGTGCTGTGGCCGTAAGATTACCGAGGTTCCCAATCGCCACCATGAAACCGGAAACCCGCCCAAACTCCTGCTTGCTAAACCAGTGACTAAAGAGTGTAAACGTAGCCATCAACACCGATGCCGTGCCGATACCGATAAGCGCTCTGGCGATCAAGGCGATTGCAAACGTATCAGCCTGTGAGAACAGAACTCCGCCAAGCGTGGTAAGGACGCCGCAAGCGCTGATCACCAGTCGGCTTCCCAAGCGGTCTATCATCGGACCAAGAGGAAGCTGCGCAACAGCATAGACATAAAACAGTACGCCCGAGAGCGTCCCGAGCTGCTCAGGCGTCAGATGCAGCTCACGCGAAATATCGCCAGCCACCACTGCCAGTGACACCCGGTAAAAATAGACCATAATATACATCAACGCCAAGGTAGCAAAAATTGCCCAGCGCCTGCGATTAATTGTGGCAGGGATACTCATACACGATCCTGTTGCGAAATGTGGCCGAAGCCGATGTCACCGAAAATCGACACGCTGTTAAACGCTATATTGCCGCATATGAAAAAAGGGGTCAGCACAATTGGCTAACCCCTTTAACACGTGTATGGTCGGGATGACAAGAATTGAACTTGCGACCCCCTGCTCCCGAAGCAGGTGCGCTACCAGGCTGCGCTACATCCCGAAGAGTTGTTTTTATATATTTTTTATGGCACTCTTGTCAACTGTTAAGACCCTACCTGTGATAAACGGCAGCGTGACTTTACGAAGTTATTTCTTCAGGAATGCGGAAAATAACGACCTACTTGCTACACGAGGAGCGACGGTAATGATCGAAGCAGTAAAACAGCAGATAAAAGATCTTCTCACAGAGCACAACGCCGTGCTTCTTGCCCACAACTATATGCGTGACGAAGTGCAGGAGATTGCAGACTTCACCGGAGATTCTCTCGCATTATCCATTGAGGCATCAAAAACCGCTGCCGATGTTATTGTCTTTTGCGGCGTGCACTTCATGGCTGAATCGGCTGCGATACTATCGCCTGACAAGAAGGTGCTGCTTCCCCGCCCCGACGCCGGCTGCCCGATGGCCGACATGGTCACAGCTGAAGAGCTGGAGGCACTTCGCGCCAAGCACCCCGGCGTGCCGGTCGTCACCTATGTCAACTCATCAGCGGTAGTCAAAGCTCATTCCGATATCTGCTGCACCTCGGCTAACGCCCTGACTGTGGTCAGATCGTTGCAAGAGCAGGAGTTGATTTTTGTCCCGGACCGCAACCTCGGGCGCTGGGTAGCCAAATTCGTTCCGGAAAAGAAATTTATTTTCTGGGAAGGATTCTGCCCAACGCATGAGCGAATGACAGTAGCGGCAGTGCTGCAAAAAAAAGCAGAGCACCCCGATGCACTCTTTATTTGCCACCCAGAAAGCGCCCCGGAAGTTTCAGCGCTGGGTGATCATGTCTGCTCAACCAGCGGCATGTTTGATTACTGCCGCACCAGCCCGGCCACCACATTCATCGTCGGCACCGAGGCCGGCATTCTTTACAAGCTGCGGCTGGAGAACCCCGGGAAAGAGTTCATTCTCGCCTCGCCAGCTCTTTTCTGCCCCAATATGAAACTTACTTCTCTGGAAGATGTGCTCATTTCGCTCCAGACCCTG
>JAQUCQ010000355.1 GCA_028686145.1 Desulfuromonadaceae bacterium
CCAATAAGCTCCCTAACTGAATTTCTCCGAACGTACCGCGCGTTTTGACATTTGTCAGGACCTTTTTCAGATCACCGACACCGCTGGCAAGAGATTGCATCTCACCCAGACCGCGCTGCACGAGCTCAAGGCGTTCACTGACCAGCTTGAATGATTCACCGAGACGTTTTTCAAGGGTGTCGTGCAGCTTTTCATCAACGGTAGCCCGCATCTGTTCCAGTTTACGGGCATTATCTTCCTGAATCAGTTTTAGCCGGGCGTCAACACCCTCACGCAATTTATCAAGCCGCCCTTCGTTGCTCAATGTAAGTTCCTTCAATTGGGCGGCAAACAGTTCCAGCTGGTTTTTCTGCAAACCGGCAATGTCACTCATCCGCCTCGACAAAGAATCACCCAGCACGGTTATACTGCCGGTCATCTCCTCACGGGTACGGCGGGATCCTGAATGAGCTTCATCACGACTTCGCGTAAGCTCCTCCCGCAAAAGCCGTTCATGACGCTCCAGATTTTTTTCAATGCCGTCTATCTTCTTCTGTACATCGGCATTTTCCGCGGCCCCGCCCCTGACTCTCAGAAACAGCATGTACAAAAGTCCTAGGCAGGCAAGAAGAAGGAGGAGGACAGTACTGTATCCAATCAGATTCGTCATTTTGTATCAGTTACCCACGGATGCTGCCGGTAACACCTCTGTTACGTAGCGCGACAGGGCGGCAAACTCTTCCAGAGAAAGTGTTTCCCCCCTCCTGCGACCGTCGATTTTGCACGCCTCCAGCAGCGCCGTACAATCCACCTGTTTGGCAAATTCCGCCGATTTCAAACAGTTTATCAGCGTCTTGCGGCGCATCGAAAAGGCGCTTTTCACGACACTCCTGAAAACATCCTCATCACCAACATCTGCCCGCGCCTCTGAACGGGGGATAAAATTCAATACGGCCGAATCAACTTTGGGGCTTGGATGAAAACTGCCGGGATGCACCACAAAAGCCCTGCTAATGTCAAACCACAAACCGAGAAGAACCGTGGTCACTCCGTACGCAGAGCAGTCAGGCGGCGCAGCCAGCCGGTCACCGACTTCTTTCTGCAGCATAAGTGTCATACGCGCCAGTCTGTCATGAACACCATATAACCGGAACAGGACTTCGGTCGAGATATTATACGGAAGATTGGCAACCACATTCCACTTTTGGGGAGTTTCAGGCAGGAGTGCGTCAAGGTCTACTTTCAATACATCGCCGTCGATGACCGTAACTCGCTGATTGTCTTTAAACTGATCCTGATGCCATGACGCCAGCGCATGATCAAATTCAATCAACATCAGCCGACCGGCCCGCTCAGCAAGATGCGTTGTCAGAGCCCCCCGTCCCGGGCCAATTTCTAATACTGACTGGTTTGGCTGAATGTCAGCGGCCTGGATGATTCTGTCGATGATATTGTCATCAACCAGAAAATTTTGCCCAAGTGATTTCAGAGGCCGACGAGTAGCACTCATGTAATTGATTCCTTTATAATGTCCATGTCCCAAGTAGCGGTGACATCAAGAGACAAGGGTGAGACATGGCCATGGGAGAGATAATAGTCTCCGGGAACTGCCAGCATTGCAGCATTATCGCCGCACAAGGAAGGATGGGGAATCGAAAGCTCAACTCCACGTTTTTTGCAAAGATCAGCCATTCGGCGGCGCAATCCGCTGTTACAGGCAACCCCTCCCGCGACCACGAGTCGAGCTGCACCGGTCTGAAGGATGGCAGCCTCAGTTTTTGCCGCAAGGACATGACAGACCGCTTCCTGAAAAGATGCACACAGGTCGTCTGCAGCCTGACCAGGGATTGATACAGGGTTTTTTATTGTCTGCTGCAGCACAGCCGTCTTCAAACCACTGAAGCTAAAATTAAGAGTGCCGTCACGAAGCAGTGGCCTTGGCAAACGAATCGCATCAGGATTGCCGCTCTGGGCCATCCGGTCAATCAGTATTCCGCCAGGATAGGGCATTCCCATAATTTTAGCGCATTTGTCGTAGGCCTCACCGGCAGCATCATCGACCGTTCTGCCAAGAGTCGTGTAATGGCCAAATCCCTCAACATGATATAATTGGGTATGCCCTCCGGACACAACCAGCGCCAGAAAGGGAAAAGCCACCGCCTGTTCCAGAAAAGGCGCGAACAAATGACCTTCTATATGATGCACGCCGACAAAAGGAATTTTTAACGCAACGGCAATGGCCTTGGCGGCCGAGAAACCGACAAGAAGCGCCCCTGACAAGCCGGGCCCACGGGTTACCGCAACCCCTTCAAGGTCTTCCATGCCGATGCAGGCATCTTGAAGCGCCTGGCTGATAACTGGCGCCAGTGATTCCAGATGTTTTCTGGAAGCGATTTCCGGAACAACACCTCCATACGCTGCATGGATGGCAACCTGAGAAGAAATGACAGAGGAAATGATTTCACGGCCGTCACGCACAACAGCGGCGGCCGTTTCATCACAGGAGGTTTCAATAGCAAGAAGAAGCATTTAGATACGCCTTGTGTATGTGAAACCAATCACAATAGATTTGCTGCCAATTCGGCCAATTCAGAGCGTTCGCCTCTGGTTAAGGTCACATGTGCGGCAATCCGTTCTCCCTTGAATTTTTCAACAAGATAGGTCAGGCCATTGCTGGAAGAATCCACATATGGATTATCGATCTGGTACGGGTCACCGGTCAGTACAATCTTGGTCCCTTCGCCAACCCTGGTAACAATCGTCTTTATTTCGTGTGGCGTCAGGTTTTGGGCTTCATCAACGATCAAATACTGGTTCGGGATCGAACGGCCACGGATATAGGTCAGCGGTTCAATATCGAGGAGCCCCATCGCCATCAACTCCTTATACCCTTTGCTGTGCCGTTTTTCAGATTCATGCCCGGAAATCAGCAATTCAACATTATCAAAGATCGGCTGCATCCAAGGGGTCAGCTTTTCTTCTATGTCACCCGGAAGGAAACCCAGGTCTTTTCCCATTGGAAAAACCGGACGCGAAACCAGCAAACGATTGTAGATATTTTCTTCGGCGGTTTTATGAAGACCGGCAGCAATTGCAAGCAGCGTTTTTCCGGTTCCTGCCTTACCCACCAGCGTCACCAGCTTGATACTGTCATCCATCAGCACGTCAAGGGCAAAGGACTGCTCCCTATTACGCGGAAAAAGGCTCCAGATCCCCTCCTTTGGCACCTTGTGAACAGGGACAATCCGGGAGTTATCTGGATCGTTACGACAGATGGCAGAATGATTCGGGTTTTCACTGTCAACAATTGTAATAAACTCATTCGGAGCCAGATCAGCCGGCGCCTCAAGCCATCCCTGGCCATAGTATCGGTCAATTGCATCCGGCGGCACCTCAATTGATCGTGTCCCGGAATAGAGATCCTGAATATCAACCTTGTCCGACTCGTAGTCTTCCGCTATCAATCCGATAGCATCAGCCTTGATCCGCAGGTTAGAGTCCTTGGTTACAAAAATAGTTTCGGTATCAGGAAAGCGGTCGCGAACATCCTGAGCGACAGCAATTATCCGGTTATCGCCATTATCCACCCGCAAGTCAACCGGCAGATTCTTGAAATACTTTTCAGCAAACATCTCGATCCGCAGCATTCCGCCACAGGGCATCGTAACGCCACCCGCAAGGGATCCCTTCTCCCGCATTGAATCTAGAATTCGTGAAACCATCCGGGCATTACGGCCTGTTTCGTTCATATCTTTTTTGAAG
>JAQUCQ010000356.1 GCA_028686145.1 Desulfuromonadaceae bacterium
TCTGCAGACAGACTCAGCCGGTTGGCGCCACCCTCCATCTTCTCCAGGCGCTCCTGGTCGTACCTCACTTTCTCCAGCGTTTCCTCGGCTGCTGCCCGGAACAGCGAGTATTCAGCCATAGTGCGGGCAGTATTTACCTTTATCAAGGCGGTTATGCTCCCCTGGAGTTCCCGCTGTAATTCTACCGTCCGCATCTGGAATGGGGTGCTCTTCTCTGCCAGATAGGAAAGTTTCTCCTGCAGGAAACTCATGGATGAATAGCCGGCCAGGGAGATAAAAAGTATCATCCCTGTTGTGACCACCGCATTGACTATAAGTTTGGTTTTGATGGTCATTTTATATACATTTTTCCTTCGTTCTTTAAAAAATCCAGCAGTTTTTGCAGGGTGGGCGTCGGGGGCCCCTTATACACAAGGGTCAATGGCCGTTCAATGGCAGGAGCAATCTCCTTCAGCCCCGGTGCTGCCGTAGTCCCGGTCACGATGCCGATTGCTTCAGGTGTTGCGGCGATGGCATCTGGTGTGTCACCCACAGATTCAACATCATAGACGGTTTTTGTCAGCGCTTCATTGTCCATAATCCTGGCTTTAAAAAGGATCAAGGCGCCTGAAGAAACTGAAGGCCAGATAACTAAAATCGGGGCATCATCCCCGCCAACCTCCTGCCAATTTTGGGTTTTGCCGGTAAAAATTCCCTTGAGTTGTTCCTTTGAAAGGGCGTTTACCCTGTTTCCGGCATTCACTACAATCATGGCTTTTTCAGTAACCGGAACATACGACGTATACCTGCCGATCTCCTGTACCGGTATCCCCGCACTCCTCGCTTGATTCAGCCACTCAGCAAGCGGCAGACTTGCACCGGCGACATCCGCATTGCCTTTTTCAAGTTCAGCCAGTGCGGGTATCGGGTCGTTAAAAAGGATCGTAATGTCGATACCGGTTTTATCCCTGAAGGGGTTTTTGACAGGATCAAATACTCTCTTGATAAAGGTAACCCCGGTCGCAATTTTTACTTCGTCAGCTCCGGCAACCGATGTGCAAAACAGCGATAAAAGAACACCGGTAATGAGTACTATGCGACTCATTGCGCCCCTCCTGTCTGTGATGCCGCTATCGACCCCATATCTGTTTGGTCCGACGAGCCTGCCGAATAAAGCCAGACCCGCAGCAGTGAAAAAAGTTTTTCCATGTCGACCGGCTTTGGAATATAGTCGCTCGCTCCGGCTTTAAGACACTCTTCACGATCACCTTTCATCGCCTTGGCGGTCAATGCGATGATCGGCAGCATGTGAAAGCGGGCATCGGCCCGTATCTTTCGCATCGCTTCGTACCCATCCATTACCGGCATCATGATATCCATCAGGACCAGATCGATATCTGGAAATTCATCCAGAAGTTTCAAGGCTTCACGACCATTTTCCGCTTCAAAGATGGTGATGTTTTTTTCCGCCAAAGCGCTGGAAAGTGAGAAAATGTTGCGCATGTCGTCGTCGACGATAAGGACTCTTTTTCCTTCCAGCATCGCTTCCTTGTCAAGTGCAGAGCGGATCATCCGCTGTTTTCCGGGATCAAGCGAGCTTTCCACCAGGTGAAGAAAAAGCGTCACTTCGTTCAAAAGCCGTTCGGGACTTTTAGCTCCCTTGATGATGATGCTTTCCGCATAGTGGTGCAAGCGTCTTTCATCTGTGTGAGTCAGTTCGCGTCCGGTGTGGATAATTACCGGGATGCGGCGGTCAGGATCGAGTTTTTTGAGCTCTTCCAATAACTCAAATGCCCCCATATCCGCCAGGCCTAAATCAAGCACGATGCAGTCAAACTGTTCGCTGGAAAGCAGGACAATGGCCTTGGCGCCACTATCAGCTACGGTGATAGTCACGTTTCTCTCCTCCAGCAGGGCAACCATTGCAGTCGCCTGATCCTGGTCATCTTCAACAATCAGCAGCATTTTCATGGTCTTTTCAATGGCAGCATCCAGCGTGCCGAAAACGGCATCCAGCTGTTCGCTGCTGACCGGTTTTGTGGCAAAGCCGATTGCGCCCATACTCATTGCTTTCTGGCGTTCTTCCAGGCACGTGATGAAATGTACCGGAATATGTCGCGTTACCGGGTTGTCCTTTAGGCTGCGCATGACACCCCAGCCATCAATATGCGGAAGCATTATGTCCAGAATTATGGCACTCGGCTGATAGCTCTCGGCAAGAGCAATGCCGCTTTCTCCGTCGGCTGCCACCAGCACGGCAAAATGACGCTCCCGCACCATATCGGCCAATATACCGGCAAACGTCAGGTCGTCTTCGATAATCAAAATATTCCTGTCGCTGCTCTGAATTTTCTCCCGATCGTCCTGAATCGGTGCCGGCAGTGGGTCAAAAGATTTTCTTCTGGATACCGGTGCATCCAGTATGCCCGGTGGCGTTGCAGTACCTATCGGCACTACTGGTGCGGCCGGTTGCTCAACTGGCTGTTTGAGTGGACACTCCCCATTGACGGGAAGGTACAGGGTGAAGGTGCTCCCTTTGCCGACTTCACTGGCAAGCGTAATTTCCCCACCCATTGAACGGGCCAGCTGGCGTGAGATGGAAAGCCCCAGTCCGGTGCCGCCGTAGGTACGGCTCGTACTGCCGTCTGCCTGTTGGAACGCGTTGAATATAAGCTGCTGCTTCTCTGCAGGAATCCCGATGCCGGTGTCAATTACAGAAAAAGCAACGGCCAATGTATTGAGCGGATTTTCTGCGGTAGTCGGAGTGTAGGCCCGGAGCGAAACCGCACCGCTCTTGGTGAACTTGCACGCATTGGAAAGAAGGTTGTTAAGGATTTGTAGGGCTCTCTGATTGTCGGCAGTGATGATTTCGGGGGCCGATTCTTCTTCAGTGACGCTGAATACTATCCCCTTGTCTCCGGTGATCGGATCAAAGATGGTTTTGAGCTGTGCGCATATCTCCGAGAGCGGAAGGTTCTCATAATGAAAATCCATATGTCCTGATTCGATTTTGGAGAGATCCAGAATGTCATTAATCAGGTTCAGCAGATCCCTTCCGGCGCTGTTAATCGTGGCCGCAAACTCCACCTGCTTGATTGTCAGGTTTCCGTCGCGGTTATCCTTTAGCAGGCTGGAGAGAATCATCAGGCTGTTGAGAGGAGTACGCAATTCATGTGACATATTGGCAAGGAACTCGGATTTATAGGTGCTGACCCGTTCCAGTTCAGTGGCTTTGCGCTGTAATTCGTGGCTGGCTTGCTCCAGCTCGCGGTTTTTCGTGCGAACTTGTTCGCGTTGCTGTTCCAGCAGATGGGTGCGCTCTTCAAGCTCTTCGTTGGTCTGTTGCAACTCTTCCTGCTGAACCCGCAACTCTTCTGTCTGGGCCTGGGTCTGTTCCAGGAGCTCATTAACCATTTGTCGCGATTTATTGACGCTGAGGGCAATTGCTATTCCTTCTTTGGACTGGTTCAAAAATTCCACATCGTTGTCACTGAATATCTTGAAGGAGCCGATTTCAAGGACGCCGACCAAGATGCCGTTGTACAGAAAGGGCAGAACCACAATATGTGATGGTTTTGACTCACCCAGGCCGGAACTGATGCGGAGATACTCGGGAGGGGCTGTTTCCAGGAAAATCATTTTTCGTTCCAGCGCGGCCTGCCCGGCCAGACCTTCACCGAGGAATATTCGCTCGTTCAGGCGGTCGTTTCCGGCAACGGCATAGCTGGAGGCTCTGTTCAGCGCGGCCTCCTT
>JAQUCQ010000036.1 GCA_028686145.1 Desulfuromonadaceae bacterium
TCGGTCATATTCTTGATCTGGCCTTCAATTCTGGTTCCTGCAGGGTATTTTTCAGCAATTGTATTCCAGGGATTTTCGGAAACCTGCTTAAGTCCCAGAGAAATTTTGCGGTTGCCCATATCGATGCCAAGAATAACTGTTTCAACTTCATCACCAATATTCAGCACATCGGCGGCACGGCGAACCCGCTTTGTCCATGACATTTCAGAAACGTGAATCAGACCCTCAATACCTGGCTCCAATTCAACAAATGCGCCGTATTCCATCAGACTGACAACCTTGCCACGTACACGCTCGCCAATTGGGAACTTGGCAGGTACATCAAGCCATGGATCTGCAAGTGTCTGTTTGACTCCCAAGGATATTTTACCCTTGGCACGGTCAAATTTAAGAACTTTTGCTGTAATCTGCTGTCCCGGCTTCAGAACATCCGCAGGTTTCCCTACTCTTCCCCACGAAAGATCAGAAACATGAAGCAATCCATCAACGCCGCCCAGATCAACAAAAGCACCATAGTCGGTAACATTTTTAATCGTACCTTCAACAATCTGTCCTTCCTCAAGCTTTTCAAGAGTCACATCGCGTATTGCTGCACGCTCTTCTTCAAGAACAGCCCGACGCGACAGTACGATATTATCACGGCGCTGGTTAATTTTAATAACTTTGAAACGGGACTTCACTCCAATATAACTATCAGAGTCTGATGAAGGGCGAATATCAACCTGCGAAGATGGTAGGAAAGCTTGAACTCCGATGTCTACAGTAAAGCCACCATTAACTTTTCCGGTAATAGTACCTTCAATAATGCCGCCTTCCTGGCAGGCATCACCGATCTTGTCCCATGCAGAAAGATAGTCAGCTTTCTTTTTGGAAAGAACATATCCTTTTTTCCCATCCTGACGAGTCATCAGCACACGAATCTTATCGCCAACCTGTACAGACACTTCACCATCAGCATCGCGAAATTCGGCGACAGGCACATGGCCTTCCGACTTCAAACCGATATCAACAAGGACCGTATCCTGATCCACGCGCACTACAGTTCCCTCTATGATTTTATCCCGTTCGGGACGATCTTTTAAACTTTCAGTGAATAACGCTGCAAATTCACTGCTTTGCTGATCGCCGTCGAGTTCCTCATTCTCTTCTCCGGCAGCGTCAAGCCTTTTAAAATTAACCATTACACCATACCCCCTGGACGTTTATCGTTCTTCTATTTTTATTGAGCTTGGCAATGTACCAATATGACCAAGATATTTCAATCGCTTTTATTCAATTCCTCAATTTTGTTCATCACTTCATCAATTATCCACTTCGGCGTTGAGGCTCCGGCGGTAACCCCTACCCGTTCCGCACCCTCAAACCAAGCCGGATTAATCTCTGCCGCAGTTTCAATATGATAGGTACGCGGTTGAAGTTCAGTACAGACTTCAAGTAACCGGCGAGTATTAGCACTGTTAAAACCGCCAATCACCAACATGCAGTCAACGCGGCCGGCCAACTCTTTTGCCTCCTCCTGGCGAACTGCTGTAGCATCGCATATTGTGTTATACACGCGAATTTCACCACCACGGAGTAAACATTCAGAGACAATATTTTTAAGATTTTCAAATGATTGTGTTGTCTGGGCTACCACCCCTATTTTACTCATTTGCGGGAGCTTGTTAACTTCTTCGCCAGATGCAACAACAAAAACTTTCTCACCACCGTACGAGACTATGCCCTGAACTTCAGGATGATCCGCATCCCCGACAACAATAACTCCATACCCGGCTTCAGAAAGGCTCTTTACATGTTCCTGAGCCTTTTTGACAAATGGGCAAGTTGCATCGACAATATCAAGTTTTTTGTGCTGCGCCTCATTAATGTCATTCAGCTTCACTCCGTGAGAACGGATAATTATTGTCCCTTTTTCCAGACCCTCGAGAGAATCAAGAGCACGGATTCCAAGGTCTTCAAGCTTTCCAACAACTTGAGGTGAATGAATAATCGGCCCGAGTGTGTAGGTTTTCTGATTCTTGCCGGCTGCTTCAAAAGCCATTTGCGTTGCACGTTTTACCCCAAAACAGAAACCGGCTTGTTTTGCAAGGATCACTTTCATTGTGTTAATTCCATTGTCCTTATTTTTGTACGACACAGTGCTGCCATTTTAGTCAACACTTCGTCAATTGAGAGCTGGGACGAATCTATCAGTATGGCATCATCCGCCTGCCTGAGTGGCGCGATATCCCTTTCTGAATCTTGCCGGTCCCGTTCGGCTACATCAGCAATTGTTTCAGCAAGTGTAACCGGTTCCCCCTTGAGGGTCAACTCTTCACAGCGTCTTCTTGCCCGTTCTTCCACTGTAGCACTCAGATAAAATTTCATTTCAGCATCAGGAAAAACAACTGTACCAATGTCCCGCCCTTCAAGCACAACCCCACCTTTTCGTCCCATCTGTTGTTGCGATTTTAACAACGCCTCCCGCACAGGCTTGAGCGCCGACGTACGAGATGTAAGTAGCGACATTTCGGGAGTGCGGATCTGACCAGTTACATCCATACCGTTGGCAAGAACCACCTGTCTGCCAGAAACAGACTCAAATCGAATATCAATATTTCTGCAAAATTGTTCCACTACAGCTGAATCACCAAGATCAATTCCTTCTTTGGCAAGAAGAAATGCTGCGGCCCGGTACATGGCACCGGTATCAATCTGGATATAACCAAGACGCTCTGCCAGCATGCGGGCAATGGTACTTTTCCCGGCACCGGAAGGTCCGTCGATAGCAATGATAATGCCGTTTGGTCGCATATGCATCAGTTATTTCCCCACTGATTTTTCCAGCAAAGGGAAAAAAGTCGGGAAAGATGTTGCAATACACCCGATGTCCGTCACGGTGATGGCACTGGATGCAACAAGTGCAGCAATTGACATGGACATAGCGATTCGATGATCTCCACAGCTGTCGACCGTTCCGCCGAGAAGCTGCTCTGAACCGATGATGTCCATGCCGTCTTCGATTTCGGTAACTGTAATACCCAGTTTTCTGAGATTGCCCGCTATGGCAGTTATCCGGTCAGTCTCTTTTACCCGCAATTCCTTGGCATCCCTGATTGTGGTAACACCTTCCGCACGAGCCGCAGCAACACAGATCGCGGGGAATTCATCAATGGCACGCGGAACAACGTTACCGGAAATTGAAATTCCTTTAAGTTGAGAGGTTCGAACAAGAATATCGGCCACCGGTTCACCTGAAATCTCGCGCTGCTCCAGGAGCTTAATATTTCCCCCCATGGCTTGTAGAATGTCTATTATGCCAGTTCGTGAAGGGTTAACACCAACATTTTTTATCAACAATTCTGAATCCGGCGTAATCAAGGCTGCTACGATAAAAAAAGCAGCTGATGATATATCTCCCGGAACGGTCACCTGCTGGGCACTAAGTTCAATTCCCCCACGAACCGTCACCCCATTATCATTCCTGGTCAAGGAAGCACCAAAGAATTTAAACATCCGTTCCGAATGGTCCCGGGACAGACTCGGCTCAGTAACTTTTGTTTCACCATCTGCATAAAGCCCGGCCAGCATAAGCGAGGACTTGATCTGGGTGCTCGATACCGGCGATTGATAATCAATTCCCTTCAGAGGGCCGCCATTGATGGCCAACGGAGCTAACGTCCCACCATTACGGCCGGCAATGCGGGCCCCCATGAGTGAAAGCGGTTCAACCACACGCTTCATCGGACGTTTCCGGAGATATTGATCACCAGTCACAACTGAAAAAAATGACTGGCCAGAAAGAAGCCCGGAAATCAGCCTGATTGTAGTTCCGGAGTTACCACAATCCAGAACATCGTCAGGTTCTTTCAGCCCATATAGCCCACGGCCATTGATTTGAATCGTCTTACCGTCATCATTTATTTCTACTCCCATGGCACGAAATGCATGCATGGTTGACATATTATCCTCGCCGCGAAGAAAACCGTGTACCGTTGTGATGCCATTTGCTATTGCCCCAAGCATAATTGAACGGTGGGAAATTGATTTATCGCCTGGGACAATAATTTCACCCTTGACTGAAACTGCTGGTTGTATGGTAATTGAATCCACAGGCTCTCCGAATGATCGTAATCAGACAATTCCATCGCGAAACTGTTTTGCAGTAGTGAAAAACTCCGTTAATCCGACCTGATCGCTGATTTCTATCCGTCTACGAAGGTCGGCTAAACTGGCAGAAAAACCGTCAATGCTCGCAAGCAACGCCTCACGGTTCATCAGGGCAATATCGCGCCACATGACCGGGTCAGAAGAAGCGATTCGTGTAAAGTCACGAAACCCGCCTGCCGAGTAAGAGAGGACGTTTTCACCCTCGACATCAGCCGTACCGACAGCATGAACAAGCGTGTAAGCGATGGCGTGTGGAAGATGCGATATTTCAGCAAAAATCCTGTCATGATGCCCGGGGTCCATGCAGCACACATCAGCCCCAGCAGCACTCCAGAGACGTGAGATAGTTTCCAGGGCAGCCGGTGTGGTAGTCATGCCTGGCGTCATTACGCAGCGTTTTCTCACAAATAATTCGGGAAACGCAGCGGCAGCGCCCGAATGTTCAGTACCCGCTATGGGATGCCCACCAACGAAACTGCAACCTGGAGGCATCAGAGCGTCGCACTGGCTAACAACTGCAGTCTTGACACTACCGCCGTCAGTAACGATACAGCCGACGGGAAGTGCGGCAGAAATACTCTTTACAACAGCTGCAATCGCGCAGACAGGAACGGAAATAAAGACAACATCCGCGCCCGAAACTCCGCCAAGCGCGTCCTCGGCAATCTCATCCACAATTCCGAGCGATAGTGCTCGATCAAGATTCTCCTTATCCGTGTCAACACCGATAATACGACCAATGACACCTGCCCTGCGAAGAGCCAGCGCAAAGGAACCGCCGATCAGCCCCACACCTATTACCGTCAGACGATTTATGAACATTTGATACGCACCTACATCGCCCGCGGATATGATCCGAGAATTTTAAGAAACTGGCAGCACTGCTTGAGGTCATCAAGAGCAGCCTTGATATCCGGATCCGAAACATGACCAAAAAAATCCACAAAAAAGATATATTCCCAAGCTTTCTTTTTAAAGGGGCGTGACTCTATTTTGGAAAGGTTGATGCCGCGCGAAGCAAAGGGTTCCAGCATCCGACACAATATTCCCGGTTCATCCTTGACAGAAAAAAGCACAGAAGTTTTGTCATTACCGGAGCGATCACACCCTTTACGGGAAATCGTCAGGAAACGGGTAAAATTATTAACCTGATCCTCAATCCGACTGCGAACAACCTTGAGATCATACAATGATGCGGCCAGTTCACTGGCTATCGCCGCCGAGGTGTAATCATCGCTGACAATCTGTGCGGCAACGGCAGTGGAAGCAACATCAACAGTGGGAATACCGGAAAGGTTTTCATCCAGCCATTGCCGGCACTGGGCAATTGGCTGGGCATGAGAGTATACTTTTTTTACATCTTCAATCCGACCGGTACGGGATAGGAGGTCGTGATGAACTTCAAGCATGATCTCGGCAGTTATCTGCAAGCCACTCTCCACAAACATGTCAAGTGTATGCGAAACAACACCTTCGGTTGAATTTTCTACCGGCACCACACCATAAAGAGCCCTCCCCTTTTCAACTTCTTCAAAAACAGCAGGGATTGACTTCATGGGCACCAGTTCGGCCGACAACCCAAACTGCTGCATGGTTGCCAGATGACTGAAAGTCGCCTTGGGGCCTAAAAAAGCAACTTTCATCGGAGATTCAAGCGCCAGACAGGCTGAAATTATTTCGCGATAGATATTTTTCAGGGCATCATTCGGAAACGGGCCCTGATTTTGGTTCAAAAGACGTTCATAAATCTGACGCTCACGCCCCGGAACGTGAAAATCAAGATTATTACCTGATTTTAGTCGGCCGACATTAAGGACAACTTGCGACCGCTCATTCAACAAGGCAAGTATGGCATCATCAATACTATCGATACGCGAACGTAGATCCTGAATGGTTAACTCAGTCTTCTGCAAGGTAAACCGCCTGGTGGGTAGTTAAGTGATAAGAAGCTAAAAAGGAGGGTTAATGTAAAACATGATCCGAGAAATGGCAACCATTTTTAATATGTTAGAAGTTATTTCCCACAACTCCCTGACGCTACTGTTATCATCTATAGAGGATTTCTACGGGCAATTAGATCGTGCGGAAATGAATGCAAACACTTTTTTATGTGCAGTGGTTAAGATCATTCCATTCAAACCGCACAAGCCAAGCATCAAAGACAGCTATTTTCTCTTCGCCAAACGGAAGCAATTTTTTTCTCACCTGCGCAACACTCTTACGTTTATCCAATCTGCCCGGTTTTTTAGAATAAAACAGATCTGCAAAACAAATTATCTGTTCGGGAAGCGTTTGTGGACACATATCCCGATGCGGCAACGGCAAACTTTGCCGGATAATCTCTTCGCATGTCAAACCGACACCGGTATGCCGCTCACATACAAGGGCATGAAGCGGATAACCTTCAAGATCCAGGATAGCGCGCCCAAGAACGCCATGCATTATATACGGGTTCGTGCCATGCAGCCCGAGTCCAGGTGCATATACCTGACAGACACCAATGTCGTGCAACAGTGCCGCTTCTTCAATAAAGAGCCGATCATCTTTTGCCAGCGAAAGTCGCTCGGCTACTTCCAATGCTAAATCAGCAACATAGCGGCTATGCTCACGAACAATTTTTAAGGCTTCACCCTCAAGATATCGAGCTAATAGCTTCTCTGCCCACATGAAGCAAACTCCAGTCATTTTTTTGAACAAACACCACAACTCACGCGACGTCACTTGTCAATATTATGTCATAAACAACTAACAATCTGTTATAACACACTTTTTTATATTGGCATTATTTATGCTATAAAACTACAAAACAGCAACTAGATCGATCGGTGGCACTTAAACACCATTTTCAGGAGTCCGTTATGTATGCAAAATTTCCATTTTATTCAGTGGCCCAGATGTATGCACTGACATTGAACATGCCCGTTGCCATTATGCTCGGTGAAGACCACCTCTACTGGGTCGTCGACCAGAATAACGAGCTCAAATTCATGAATGAAGGATGCTCATTGTTATCACATGCCATATAAATGAATGAAATATTTCGGCTTTAGAACAGAAAACTATTTCTGTTCACGTACAGTATAATGTTTATCCAGAATGAAATATGTCAACGTGGAAGGAAACTTATAATACACTGGATAGACTCTCCTCCTCCTGATGAATAATCGAACTTCTCCAGTTAAAAGCTTCAAGTTGCGCTGTCAGCAATTGATTAAGTGATACTCCGCATTCACCAAGCAAAACATTTACCGCCTCAAAATCAGTCACCTCAAGCTTTTCAGCCAACATTAACATCTTGCCAAGTTGACCTTCACGCCTTAACAGAGCCGAACTGACATCATCATTGAGGTTCAAGTTAGCAATTATCTCTTCCATCGGTGTTTCAAACAGGACGTCAAGCAGTGACAAAATCCCTACCATGAAAGCCGCTTCCGCCTGTTCATCACTGGAAGCACGCCCCCCCAGCTGTTTCATCATTATCTCCATAAGCCGTCCACGGACGGCAGCCAGTTCCAACAGCGGGTGATTAATACTCCGCGAATCATGCCCGGCAAATAATGAAAGCTGTGTCCAGCGCCGCAAGTGATTCATCCCCAACATCAGAATAGCATGGCGAAGCGTTTTAATTTTTTCACGCATCCCAAGCGCAACAGAATTCACCAGACGCAGCAGATTATAGGAAAGTCCGGGGTTTTCCTTAAAGGTCATCTCGATCATCTCGATACTGGCACCCATTGTCAGCTGTTGCAGTAGCTTTAGCAACGCCAGTCCGGAGACATCTATCTTTCTGCGGTTGAGCACAACCGGCCGCGCAAAAAAATACCCCTGAAACAGATCAAAACCTAAATCATAACAGATCTGAAACTGTTCTACAGTTTCAACCTTTTCTGCCAAAAGTTTGACAGGGTACTTCCGCAACTGCCTGACGACTTCAGGCAATGCCTCCATTCCTGTCAAAAGAATATCGATTTTAACAATATCGATAACATAATAGATTTCATTGTTGGCAACATCAAACTCATGGTCATCAAGTGCAAGCAGAAAACCAAGCTCCTTCAGCTCACGGCAACGTTCAATCACCTGTTCATCAAGTTTAATCATCTCAAGCAGCTCAAGCACCGTCTGCTTTATCGGCAGAAGTTCAAGCATTTCTGACAGCAACAGACTGAGATGCACATTTATAAAACCGAATTTGCCCCCCAGAACTTCATTCATTCCAAACGAGGCAAGCGCATGCGTAATTACATTAGAGCTCGCGTGGGAATAGCTTTTAAAAACAGCATGGTCAATGTCAGCTGAACGGAAAAGAAGCTCATAGCCTACGATTTCCTGTTTACGATCAAGAATCGGCTGACGACCCAAAAAGAATTTTTCGGCAGAAATACCCATAAAAAACTTTTACCACGTTAACGGAAACTATTTCTAGAAAATAAAAAAGCAATTAGGCTGCAGTACAAATTTTGCAGGGTTCATACGTTATGATTACGACTTCCAACTTTACATTCGCTTGTACATCATGTTAGCCTTGGTAAAATTCGGTCCTGTGACGGTCACTTCCCTTTCTGAACGTTCTCGTCATGGAGCCCCAGGAGCTCTTTATATGAAACGAAAAGCAATCGCCCTCCTCTCGGGAGGACTCGACTCCACTCTGGCCGTCAAGATGATGCTTGACCTTGGTATTGAAGTCGAAGCCCTCAACTTTACCTCCCCTTTTTGTACCTGCACCGGAAAAAATTCAGGCTGTAAATCTGAAGCTGTTCGTGTCGCACAGGAATACAACATTCCGATCAAGGTCATGCATAAAGGGGTGGAATACCTCGAAATTGTCCGCAACCCGGTTCACGGTTACGGAAAAGGTGTGAATCCTTGTGTGGACTGCCGAATATACCTGCTCAGAAAAGCCAAAGAATACATGCTTGAGAGCGGCGCAGATTTTGTGTTCACCGGAGAAGTGCTTGGTCAGCGGCCGATGAGCCAGCGGCGCGATACACTGCGGGTTATCGAACGTGAAAGTGGGTTGGAAGGACTCTTGCTACGCCCCCTTTCCGCCCGGCATTTTGAACCAACAATACCCGAAAAAGAAGGGTGGGTAGACCGGGATAAACTGATGGCAATTGAAGGACGGTCACGCTCTATTCAAATGCAAATGGCAGAAGATTTGGATGTCAAAGACTACCCCTGCCCGGCCGGTGGGTGCCTGCTAACTGAATTATCATATGTCCCCAAAATACGTGATGTATTTGACCATGCAGAGGAACTCAACCTGCGCGATTTCCGCTTGCTTAAAACCGGTCGCCATTTCCGTATCGGACAGGAGAGCAAAGCAATCATGGGACGAAGCGAGGCCGATAACAACCTGCTTGAACAACTCCGGCAACCAGGAGAAGCCGCACTGACCTGGCTAGATGGCAACACCCCAGTGGCTATCATTGTCGGCAATCAAGAGAAAGATTTTTACAGTCTAAGCGCCAGAATCCTTCTCCGCTACACCAAAGCTGAGCCTGGCTCTGAATGCCGAATTGAATTACGTACTGGTGATTCTAAACAGATTTTTTCCGTGGTCAATAATATGACTCCGGACGATGTAAATACGTACTTGGTCGCATAATCGGACCTTTTTTATAATCTGAAAGACAGCAGGGCGGGCTCCAGTACACACTCCTGGGGCCCGCCCTTTTTAGGTGATTTATGTAATTCTGTATTATCCCAGCCTCAACTCATCCAGCGATAACCGGTATCCGGGGAGAAATTTTTCCAAAAAGTAGAGCACCTCTGGCTGTTTACTCGCGGATAACTGCTCGAAATGTTCTATTTCTGCCCTGCGGAACTCATGGTTGCCACTCTTTCCCTCTTCAATACACTTCGTCAACGCGGCAATTTTGTCAGCAGCCTTTACCAAGTGGGCATACTCTTGCTGATCATCGAAAAAAAACAGCGGTTCGTATTCTTTCGCCAGCTCAGGAGGCAACATTGCAAGCAGTTTTCTGCGGGCCCTGTCTTCGAGCTGATGAAATGACCGTTTAAAGTTCGGATTAAAATGTTTCACCGGCGTCGGCATATCTCCGGTGAAAATTTCACTGGCATCATGAAAAATACCGTACATTGCCGCACGGGAAGGGTCGAGACTACCACCATAATAAGTATTGCGGATTATAGCCAGCGCATGAGCAATGACGGCGACATCAAGGCTGTGTTCCTGAATATTTTCCGGGACAGTGTTACGCATTAATCCCCAACGACTGATGTAGCGCATGCGAGACAGAAAGGCGAAAAAATCAAATTGCTCAGGTTTTGCAGCTGCTTTCATTGCTATACTCTTTCGTACGGCTCGAATAGTCGCTTATATTCGTCAAGCGCAAACCGGTCGGTCATACCGGCAATATAGTCGCACACCACCCGCTGCAGCCCAAAGCGCTCAACGCGCGACTGGTATTTCGGCGGCAACAGGTTTGGATAGCGCAGATATGTTTCGAATAAACGGGTAATAAATATTTCAGCTTTTACCCGCATCTTGTCGACCTTGTAGTGACGATACAAATTCTGAAACAGGAACCGTTTGAGCTCCAGACTTCGAGAAGTTATATCTTCGTTAAAATGAACGACGGCTCTGTTTACGCGCCGCAAATCATCAATTGATGCTATGCCTAGCGCCTTGATATTTGTTGATGTCGTTGTACAGATGTCGCTGATGAGCAAACCGATCAATGCACTTATTGTCTGGCAGACCAAACGCTTATCATCGATTGACTGATATTTATGGCGTACCCCGGAACAGACTTCACGCCACAGATCAACCTGTTCCAGCATTTCCAAGGTTATATATCCTGATTTCAGACCGTCATCAATATCGTGGTTGTTATATGCTATTTCATCGGCGTAGTTAATAATTTGACCTTCAATTGTTGGGACAGTTCCCGGAAGAAATTCAGCCATTATTTCGCTGGAAAGATCATATGGTGTTGAATGCTTTATAATCCCCTCCCGGACTTCCCACGTCAGGTTCAGACCGTTAAATCCCGGATATCTTTCTTCAAGCTCGTCAACAACTCTAAAAGACTGCATATTATGCTCAAAACCGCCAAAACCGTCCATCAGTCGATTTAGAACATCTTCACCGGTATGGCCAAAAGGCGTATGCCCCAAATCATGGGATAACGCCAGTGCTTCCGTCAGTTCTTCGTTAAGACTGAGATTACGGGCAATTGCTCTCCCAATCTGGGCAACTTCGAGCGAATGTGTCAGACGAGTCCGATAATAATCTCCTTCATGGTTTACGAAAACCTGAGTCTTATATTCAAGCCGTCGGAAGGCGGCACAATGAATAATTCGGTCACGGTCACGCTCAAAAACCGGTCGATTATCACGATGTTCTTCAGTATGCTTACGACCACGTGAAGCTGCACTAGTGCAGGCATATCCAGCCAGATCGTTTCGTTCGGTTGAAGTGCCCATCTTTTTCCCCTGTTGCAATAAATGAAGGACCAGCCATATTTGAGGTCAGTTGTAGTAATTTATCTTTTTTATGTACCGTTTTGTACCATTCCTTTTTTTACCTGTCACCCCTGCTATTGAAAAGACATCCGCCAACTGCATCTTCCAGACACCTTCCTGGTGAGTAAGTTTAAATTCACGAGTAACCGTTCCGGAGGCGTATGGAGTACCCTCCAACCCAAGTTTAACGTAGACTGTGGCTTCGGTTTGCTTTTCATTTATAATTCGGAATTGTTCCATCTTCTGCCAGCAACAAACAGGGTGAATGGAGGATTCCCGCATTTTTTCCACAAATGACTCGCGAGAGGTTTTCCCACGATGTGCCAACTGTTCAAAAAGCCGCTCATATTGGCCTTCCCGCCAGAGGTCAAGTGTATCAGACATGCTTTTTTCAAGGAGTGACTCCGTCTCCAGCGCAAATCCCACATCTGTATTCACTAATATGATCACAACAACCACAGCAAACAGAACCCTGATTTTCATCGTTCACTTCCTTTAAAAATAGAAGCATCGTAAAGTAAATACTGTTAACCTGCAACGCCAAAAACAACAATGAGCAGACCTTTCTTAGCTAATTGATAAATAATTATGAATAAAGTACTATGTTCAACGAGCGTTAGCCAAAGGGGGTATTATGAGGTGCCAGGAAGATAAACTTCGCAAGATCATCTATCTGGGCAATGAGCTTTCTCAAATCAAAGATATTGATCTTCTCCTTGAGAAAATTCTGCGCGAAGCGCGGGGCATTACAAATTGTGATGCCGGTTCCATCTATGTCCGCGAAGGAGAAAAGCTGAACTTCCGCTATGCTCAAAATGACACCATGCAGCGGCAACTGCCACCCGGAAGAAAGCTCCCATACTCCACTTTCAGCATACCAATCAGCAATACTTCAATTGCTGGATTCGTTGCCTCCAACAACTCTCTTATAAACATTTCAGACGTCTATGAAGTCGGCGCCAATTATCCGTTTTCCTTTAACCGTTCATACGATGATCTTACCGGATACCGTACCTGCTCCATGCTTACGCTCCCCCTGCAAAACTTTCGCGGAGATGTGATCGGAATTCTTCAATTGATTAATGCGATGGACAGCCAGGGTGAAACCGTACCATTTGCGCATGATGATGAAGAAATTATTATGTACTTTGCCAATAATGCCGCAAATGCCATTGAACGCGCAAAAATGACCCGCGAGATCATTTTACGCATGAACAAGATGGCAGAACTGCGTGACCCCAAAGAAACCGGACCACATGTCAACCGTGTTGCCGCCTACTCCGTTGCTCTGTACGAGGCTTGGGCCTTTAAAAACAAGCTGACCCAACCGGAAATAGATCGAAACAGAGATGTTCTGCGCATGTCTGCCATGCTTCATGACGTGGGAAAAGTTGCCATTTCCGATACTATATTAAAAAAGCCTGGACGCTTTACCCCTGAAGAATTTCAAGTCATGAAGCTGCATACCCTATTTGGTGCTAATCTGTTCGCTGATGTTTATTCCGATTTTGATGAATCGGCAGGCATTGTTGCGATTAGCCACCATGAGCGGTGGGACGGAAACGGCTATCCTGGGCATATTGATCTGCGGACCCAAAAAGCGCTGCCAGGCTTCGAAAAAGAAGATGGGCAAGCGGTGGGTAAGAAAGGAAATGAAATACCGTTCTTTGGGAGAATTGTTGCGCTGGCTGATGTCTACGATGCTCTTTCATGTAGACGATGCTATAAAGACGCCTGGGAAGAAACAGAGGTGCTTGACACAATCAGCAAGGAGGCTGGCAAACAGTTCGATCCTGAATTGGTGGAGATTTTTATGGAAAATATTGATACCTTTCGCCAGATAGAAAAACTCTACCCGGATCATACCGAGTAACCTCCATATAAGGCAGCAACAATCGAGACACAGGAGCTTCCCCGGCAGGATTGTATCACCCTGTGTCTCGATACTTTAATATACTTCTACTAAATTGTTCTTCCATCCACCTCGGCAAATAGCCGTAACTTTTGCATCATAATCTCGAATTTGGCCGGTTTAAGAGACTGGGCACCATCAGACGATGCGTGCTCAGGATCCGGGTGTACCTCCACAATCAATCCGTCGGCGCCCGCTGCCACAGCGGCATAGCTCATGGGAGCAACATAATGATGATTACCGGTGCCGTGTGATGGGTCAATGACAACCGGCAGATGTGTTTTTCCTTTCAAAACCGGGATTGCCGATAAATCGAGGGTATTGCGGGTAGCTGTCTCAAAGGTACGGATACCACGCTCGCAGAGTATCACGGACTGATTACCCTCGCTCATGATGTATTCTGCGCTCATCAGGAGTTCCTGGATTGTCATCGCCATCCCCCTTTTCAACAACACCGGCTTACGGAGCTGGCCTACTTTTTTGAGCAGCGCAAAGTTCTGTGAATTACGGGCACCAATTTGCAGGATGTCGGAATACTCCGCCACCATATCGGCTGTTTCGGGGTTAATAACCTCTGTTACAAATGGGAGCCCGGTCAGATCACGTGCCTTGGCAAGCAATTTCAACCCCTCCTCTTCAAGTCCCTGAAAAGAGTAGGGAGAAGTGCGAGGTTTAAACGCCCCACCACGCAAGATATGTGCCCCGGCTTTCTTGACAGCCAGAGCTGATTCAATAATCTGTTCTTCACTCTCAACCGAACATGGACCAGCCATGACGACAATCTGTGAACCGCCGATGACAACGTCTTCACTGATCCGCACTATACTGGACTCCTTCTTAACTTCTAGCGAAGCAAGTTTATACGGCTGAAGAATCGGTACAACATTTTCCACACCATGAAGAGTCTCCAGTGCCTGCAAAGCAGACTTGCCGCGCTCGTCGCCGATCGCACCAATCACATCGCGCGTCTCGCCATGAATTACATGAGACGTGTACCCCAACTCCTTGATGCGCCTGAGAACTTCATCCTGGTCTTTCTTTGCGGCACCTGCTTTCATTACAACAATCATCTTCGGGTCCTTTCCCACAAACAGTCAGGGCCGGAGATCCCCCCGGCCCTGACTGTTCTGAGTATTCAGACAGTAAAAAACCGGGGAGACTTTCGTCTGCCCCGGTTTGTGGTTTCGTGTAATAGCTTCTTCGCTTACACCTCTACCCGGGCAGACGGCCTGAAATAAAAGCCGAACCAAAAGTAAAAGCTAAAAGCGATGTAGAAGCGGTTTGAGTTCATGCAGCGAAGTAAATCACAGGATTATCCCTTTTGTCAAGAGCGAATCACGCCGTCAACTCATCAACGACATTGACCAACCTCGGCAAATCCGGTTTGGTTAAAATACAGTTAGCCCCAAGCCCGATCCATTTGCGTTTATTGTCCTCGGAAGCAAGAGAAGAAAATATCGCAACAGGCAGATCCTTTAACGAATCTTCCTTACGTACAAGCGAAGTAAGATGCAGACCATCCATCTGGGGCATTTCCACATCAGTAATAATCATATGAATTTTGTCCCGAAACACTCCCCCGTCCCGAGCAACATTTTGCATGGTCTGCTGAATAATATTCCACGCCTCGGCTCCATTCTCTGCCTCAACGACTGTATATCCGGCGGCTCGAAGACTGCTGCAGAGGGTCTTGCGTATAAAAACTGAATCATCGGCAACCAAAATAGTTCTCTGAGCACGTTCGGGATTGGTTTCCGCACGATTCATCATAAGAGAATCAAGAGGCTTAAGGGCACTCTCGGAACAGAGTTCGGCAACAATTTTTTCAAAGTCGAGTACGAGTATAATTCTGTTGTCCATTTTAACCAGGCCAGTCACCTCATCACTGTGGACCGCGGCCGAAGGGGCTTCTACATTCTTCCAGGAGATTCGATAAATCCGGGAGACGGAATGAACCAGTACCCCGACCATCAGGTTATTGAATTCAAGGACGACAACCCGGTCGGCAACAAGTTCTCCGGTTGATTTATTGAGAACCGTTGCAAGATTAATGATAGTGATAACCTTGTCACGCAGCTTGATCATCCCTTCGACACCAGGCTTGGCATTGACCACCCGTGACATCTGTGGCAAACGGATGATCTCACGTACTTTTGCAACATTGACACCGTAGTAACAGGGGATCACATTGCCAT